>SKKK01000108.1 GCA_007121535.1 Planctomycetaceae bacterium
GTGGCCGTGGGGCGGGAAGGGCCCTACTTCAGGCGGCTCAGCAACATGCGACAGATCGGGGTTGTTGTAAGCTGACGCTGGAGGTTCGTGAGGACAACCACGGGGCGCGGCGTTTGTACCGTGATTTCGGATTCGAGTCTCAGAACGACACCCCCCATTCGCATTTGTTTTGGGTCAAACCTTTGTGATGGTTGATTTCGTTTGTTGCGGGCGAATTCAATCGTCGCTACGCGACTTCCGCTCCCACGCGAAACCCAACCGAGCGGACCGTCGCGTAGCGACGGCTGAACCATCTTTCGGCAATAGGCACCCGGCCAGAAGTTTCTTGCCAGTTGAGGGTAGGCTTGCACGTGGACGCAACGGGGTCGGGAGTCGTGTTCGGCCAACGATCTACCACGTGGGAAGCGCCACTGTCGCAATCAAATACCACCCCCTTCTAGTTTATACCTCTTTTAGGTTCTTGTGGATAATTCTATCCGGTTTATTTTGCCGAAATCTCGAAATCGACGGTTCCGAGTAGTCTAACAGCGTGCGGGCAGTACAGGCCATCTGAGATTAGTTGTTCTGGGTTGACTTCCTATCCCGTGCGGGCCGTAAGCACCGTTCGAGAAATAACTGACGCACTTTCTGCCCCCTCACCCTGCCCTCTCCCACGAGGGGCGAGGGAACATCGGACAGTTATTTCTCGAACGGTGCTAAGTAGATTAGGAGGTGATACATAAAAAAAGGGGGGGTATTGTTTGGGGGCGCGGTTTGGTTGTTGGGTTTGGGGGTGGTTTTGGTCATCATCGTTCATCATTTTTGGTCATCATCGTTGTTCATTAGAAAAACGGTTGCTTCATCTGCGCGGATAATATATGGTGGGGTTTGGTTCATTTATTTTTTGGCACCAACACCAACACCAACACCAACACCAACACGAGAGCTAAAACCATGGCAAAGAAAGCAGCATCCAGACAGACGACGGAAAAGACACAAGCAGCAACACCAAACGACAAGCAGGATCAACAGACAAACGAGACACAGCGGGAGGTGGTGAAAGGACGAAAACGGCAAGGATGGCGGTATTGCGAGAAGTGCGACCATTCAACAAAGGGAACGCGAGATAATGAGCAGTGCGGGCATTGTGGCAAGCCATATCCAGAACGGAAAAAGACAGGAACACCAACATCCACAAAGCAGAAGGGCGGTTCATATCTGGATTTCCTCGAAACTCGAAAACAGGTGAAACAATTCATCAAGGACCATGGCGGTGCGGACAAGACAAACAAACTGCTGAATAGTATCAACACAATAGCCGAACAAGTGGGCGGATTCTCGAAACTGCGGGCAAGCATAGATAGGACCATGGAAGATTAGACAAACGACAACACAACTTGAACGACACTAGGACCGTGAAAAGCGGTCCTTTTTTTGTTGGGGCGGGATATATGAAGCAGAAGAAAAAGGGGGGCGAGACTTATATAAGCATACCAGTTTCCGCCCCTCTCAAATCCAAAGAGATGACTGCCCTATGACTGAAGTAGCATCAAGATATTATACACAATTTTTGATTATGGCATCACCCAAACAGCAACAGGGCATATCATCGGCAAACGAAAAAGGTAAACAAATGTTTCTGGAATTAGAGATAAAAAAAACGTCAAAAGACAAGATAAAGGAATGGGTGAAAAAGTGAGATGGTAAAACCGAGCCTGATAAGGAAACGGGACAAGCACTAATTGAGAAAAACACCATCAGCACGGGGAAAACCAAAATCTGGGCAGATAGGGGCGAACGGGCAAACGGGCGATAGGGCATATACCTTTTTCTTCTGTATCACAATTTAGGTTGATAGGCAGAGTTTAGCTTTTACATTGCCGACCCCTTTCGCCCGATTCCATCAAGAAATATCTGGCCGGATGCTGATCAGAACTTGATATAGCCGCGGGTGCGCAACTCCAGGGCGCGCTTGAGCAATTCGACCATTTCGGGAGTGTATCGCACTCCGACGTCGCCTCCGTCACTGGCACTGCCGATCCCGGGGCTGTTGGGCAATAAGCGATAGTCCGCGTTCTTGGGAGCGGCGAACAACGGAGGTTGCTGGAAACATCCCTTGCCGGCTCGCGCGCGATCGACAAACGGCGAACTTCCATGAACGTTGCAGAATTCGATCCGTACGTTCGCGTCGGAGGACTGGACGCTGGGGACGATGCTGTCGATCAGCACGCTGCCCGAGGGAAGGACCAATCGATTGAGGATCACACAACGACGCGCCCGGGCATCGTCGCCCCGGGGGTCCCATGCGCCTAAAACACTGTTCTCCGCGTAGGCTGCCATGGTTCGGCGCAAGCCGATCGAGTTGGTGACGTGAAGCATCCCGTGCATCTCGCCCGTGACGAAGACGTGATCGACGTGAATAACGTGATGATCGGGTCCGTGCAGCGGAATGGTATGCCCGTCACAATGTACGATCGCGCGGGAAACCCGAGTGCCTCGCGACCCGCGGAGTTCGATTCCGCGGGGGTCCCCGCCCCCAACACTCGTGTGAATGACCACTAACTGCTCCAGTCGCACATCGCGGGCTTCGACAAGAATCAGCTTTTCGGTGGCGCCAGGACGGCCGGCGGACGTGACGATCGGCCAAGCGCCCGATCGACCGCGTAGCACCAAACCATCCTTTCTGATTACGATCGGTTCGCGATAGGGGCCTGCATCCTGGATTTCGATCAAGCTGTGCGGTGGGGCAGCATCGATGGCTGCTTGAATCTCCTCAAAGTCGCCACTGCCATCCTGGCGAACCGTGATTCTTTCGCCCAAATCGCTGACCGCTGCCTTGAGTTCAGCGAACGATGGATCGCGTGAAGAGTCGGTCTGGGCGCGCGAGCCCGCGAAATCGGTTCGCAATCGTTCGACCAGCGGCTGAAGCTCGAACAACTGACGTTCCTCCAACTTGCGGACCGCTTCCGCGAACCGTTCTTCGGCCTGCTGCTCCCATAGCCCTTGTTCGGCTGCGTTTCGGATGGCGGTCAGGGCCGTGTGGTGCTTGGTCAGCCAAGGCGTATCCGCGAATTTCGATTCCAGCGTTTTCGTTGCCTGAAGCGCGTCGGCAAATTTCTGTGCTTCAAGCGACTCGCGAGCATCGAGCAAGGCGATGTGGGCCAGCGACTCACGATAAGGCTGGATATCGACGTCCATCTGGCTGGCTCGGACCAGCAAGCGTTCGGCCAGGTCGTGGTCGCGGACGACCATTGCGAATAAGGCCGCGTCCAGCCAATCGTCGGCTGCATCCGGGTCGACCACCAACTGGAGCAGGCGGCCGGGAGCTTGCGAACCCAGTTCTTCCCACGCCAGGAACTCGTCTTGCCCGCCGGTCAACTTCGTTCGGATCCCACGAGCGTCGGCCCCGATCACGTCGCCGCCAAATCCGCGCAACCCAAGATCTCGCTTGGTCAGCGGCGGGTCAGCCGTATTGACCCGTTCGATAATCCGCTGCTTCAGTTCGACCATCCGCGTCAATGCATGCTCTTGCTGTTCCAGACGCTCGACTAACGAAGCATCTTGGAACTCGACGGCAGCCAGTGTGGTCGCGGCATCCGAAAAATTCCACGCCTTGATTTGTTTCTCGGTTGATTCGGTCGCTGCCAGCCACGTGGCCTCGACGGATTCCACCTCCTGCAAGGCAGCACGTTGTTCGGACGTTGGCCCCGCGACGACGGGTTCCGGTTTGAGCGTGGCACTGATCTCCGGCTCTGGCGGCCCCGTCTCCGACCCGCGCTCGTCCGAATCGGCTTCAGCCACGCCTTCTTGGTCCAACTGTTGGGCCAGATCGGGCGACGGCATCGGCTGCCACTCGGGCGTCAGCTCGATCGTTCGACCGGGTTCCAAGCGGACTGTCTGATCGAATGGCCGAAAGCCACGGCGAGCGATCCAGACGCGGCGTTCTCCCGGTGGGAGACGCAAGCGGACGGTATCCGGTACGTCGGAATCCGCCCACTCGGCCGGAGCGTACATCCGCCCATCGATCTCCAACCGCGAATCAGGCCGGTCGGACAAAGGCCAATGCAGCACGAGTTGCGTCTCGCCTATTTGGACAGGCTCCGATGGCGTCTTTTCAGGTTGGGGAGCGTCCGTTTGCGTCCCGACCGCCGACGCGGGGACCTCGGACTTCGGCTCGAACGACTCTGCCGCCACCGCCGATTCCGGTTGAACCTGCAGCGGTTCCGGCGACCAGCGGTCCCCCCGCAGCTTCAAGGCCGCAGCCAGCAAACCCACTGCGAGCAACAACATCACAGCCGCACTGGCGCCTGCGATTCGCCAGTCCTGCCACCAACGGGCGGCTTCTGGAGAATGCTCCTGCGAATCGGACTCCAAGCGATCGGACGTGGCATCGGTATCATCTTCCCGACCCCTTTGATTCTCGGTCACCTTCTCTGCCGGGGATGAATGCTGTTTCACTGCCGAGTCGTGAAAATTCGCGGACCTCCGAGCGTGAGACGACGAGCCCGAACGGTGAATGGCGGCCGCGGGACTAATCCCACGCAAGAAGGCATCCAGTTTCGAATCTTCCAGCGCGGACCGACCTTCTGTCGTGGTCGACGAGCGGAGAGATTCGATCGCCTCGATCACCTCGCCCATCGTCTGATAACGCTGCTCGGGCGTCTTGGCGACCATGCGGCGAAACACCTCTTCCAAGGCGGGCGATGCATCGGCACAGGCCTCTTGCAATGACGGGATCCCCTGATTCTGATGTGCCAGCAGCTTTTGGATCGGCGTCTCGCCCGTATACATGGAACGGCCGGTCAAAAGATACCAAAGGGTGACCCCCAAGCTATAGATGTCGGCTCGTTCATCCGCGTCCTTCGTGCTGGCCGCCTGCTCGGGTGACATATAGTCGACGGTGCCGATGATCTGGCCACTGCCCGTCAGTTCGTCGTCGTCGGGATCCGTCTTGCTTACCCGGGCCAATCCCATATCCAGGATCTTCACTTGCCGCTGGCGGTCCATCAACAGATTCGCAGGCTTGATGTCCCGATGGATCACGCCATGTTCGTGGGCAAATTGCAGTCCGGTTGCTGCCTGCTGGATGCAATCCAATGCGATATCGACGGAAAGCGGCCCCTTCTGCTTGACCAGCACCGCCAGGTCGCTGCCCTCGACGTACTCCATCGCCAGAAAGTGGACACCGTTCGCGTCGTTCGCGTCATGGGCCGTCACAATATTCGGATGCGACAACCGAGCGGCCGCCTTGACCTCGCGATGAAAACGTCGCAACGAATCGTCATCGTTTACGAATTTCGGTGACAGAATCTTCAACGCAACCACGCGTTCCATCCGCCGATGCTCGGCCTTCAGCACCAGCCCCATCCCCCCTTTGCCCAGTTTGTCCAGAACGACGTAGTTACCCATAATGAGGGATCGACCGCGACCGTAAAAGACTTCTTTGGCCTGATAAGGGGTGAGTTTTTTCTGCCGAACCAACACTCGGCCCAATTCCTCACTGGTCCGAGGTTTTTCTTCGGCCGGAAGATCTCGCGTGGCTGCTTCGATCTGTTCGGCCGTCAGCAAGCCGCTGGCGATGATCTGCTGTACAAATTGGTCGATCATCAAGTGCATCGAGATCTCCCCAACAACGGACAGCCGACCAACTTGTATCGAAGCCCGCAAAAAATGGCTCGCCAGCAAACGCTCGCTGGCGAAGGACCGGCAAATCCATTCGTGTCGCGTTTCGCGGAAGCGACCCGTTCTCGGGCAAGCCGCTTCCCATGGGGTTGATGGTTGCCCGAAAACGACTCCCGACCCCGTTGCGCACCTTCATACCCAATCCGACTATTCTTGTTTTGCCGGTCCTAAGCCAGTCCAATTAGGATCAAGAGACCCTGAGAATTGTGCAAAAACTGTTTCCAAGACCGCTACTTAGACGGCACCATAATAGCCTAACATCCGGATGTCTCTTTTGCAAGTTGCGGCAGTGCATTTTGAGCGTGGTTCGTCGAATCATCCGTGGTGATGATTTCCATCGAACCGAGATCGCGCTGCGAAATCGAACCAGCAGGAACCGTACCGGCTCCGCTAGGCCGACCTCAACATCCGCTCATCGACGCAACGAACCCCAACAAAATCATCCCGCTACAAAAACGTTTCATGGTCGCAATTCCTTTACTCAAGAAAGTGAGATCGCCGATCCACGTGAACACGACGATCTAAGCTGCGGTGGTTTCACACGCCACCATCGTTGCATTGTTGTTGTCGCAACGATTGTTGTCAAATGAGCACCATCTTGTGGAAGCGTTTTCTTTCCATAAACTGAACAGCATCTTCCTTGCACAACGAAAGGAGAGCCAAGATGAGCCAGCGAGTCCGGATTTTGGTTGCGATCGCGGTTTTGTTGGGCGTCCGTTCATCCGCAACGTTCGCAGGGGTCGGCGAAGATCAGCCGCTGCCGAATTTCATCGTCGTGTTTTGCGACAATCTTGGATACGGGGACATCGAGCCGTTCGGGTCGACGCTGCATCGCACGCCGAATCTGAATCGCATGGCTCGCGAAGGACGGAAGTTCACGCACTTTTACGTATCGGCCGGCGTTTGCACTCCGTCGCGTGCCAGCATCTTGACCGGATGCTATGCACAGCGTGTGGGGATGCACTACAACCCCCGGGATGGCTGGGTCTTGCGTCCCATCTCGCCCTACGGCTTGCACCCCGATGAAGTGACGGTCGCCCGGGTGCTCAAGTCGCAGGGCTACGCGACGGGGATCATCGGCAAGTGGCATCTGGGCGACCAGCCCGACTTTTTGCCCACGCGGTATGGTTTCGACTCGTTTTTCGGGATTCCTTACAGCGACGACATGACTCAAGAGACCGGCCAGCGGCTGGGGGCTCGTATGGACGGCCACGCTTGGCCGCCGCTGCCATTGATGGAAAACGA
>SKKK01000695.1 GCA_007121535.1 Planctomycetaceae bacterium
ACGGCACCACCCTGTTTCAATCGCAGCCTGTCGCGCGGAAGCAACCGCAAGCGGCAAACGTACCAGGACTCGGGGGCAAAGTATCCGGGCAACGTCAGCGTATCGCCTCGGCGGATCGCCTGGGATTCCCAGTGGCCCACGTTCAAGGCGGCACATTGCCCGGCCATGACCGTGTCGCTGGCGCGGCCATACACCTCGATTCGTTTTAGTCGACCGCCGGAATCCTGAGGCAAAATGACGACCTCGTCGCCCGGCTGAGCCTGGCCGCAGACCGGAATCCCGGCCACGACCGTCCCGTAGCCCTGGACAGAGAACGCTCGGTCGACAGGCAGACGGAACACGCCGGTCGTAGTTTTCGGAATGATTTGTGCGACCAGCGTTTCCAACGCTTCGAGCAACGGGCTGTAGCCCTGGCCGGTGACGTTCGATACGGGCAAGATCGGCGCGCCTTCCAGAAAAGTCCCTTGAACCAAGTCAACCAATTCGGCTTGTGCCAGCTCGACGTGCTCCGGCGAGACGCGGTCGATCTTTGTCAAGACCACCAAGCCGTGCCGGATACCCAGCAGCGTCAGGATATCCAGATGTTCGCGGGTCTGCGGCATCACCCCATCGTCGGCTGCGACCACCAGGACGACGCCATCCATCCCCGCAGCGCCTGCCACCATGGTCTTGACAAAATTCTCGTGGCCGGGCACGTCGACGATTCCGACCTCCAGGTTTCCGACGATGCAAGGAGCATACCCCAGATCGATCGACATCCCGCGTTCCTTTTCCTCACGCAGACGGTCGGTCTCACAGCCCGTCAGGCTCTTGACCAAGGCTGTCTTGCCGTGGTCGATGTGTCCGGCTGTTCCCAAGGTGATGTTGATCTGTTCATGCGGCATCATCCAGGTTCCTCTTGAATAATCACCAGGATTGACGAAAAACGCGATCGGATGCTTATTTTAGCTTTCGACCGGGATGGGTTACAATACATTTTGCCAACAGTGCGACAGCGACGCTGGACGTAGGGCGGTGGAATGGTGCGTCGGTGTGTCGGTGCGCGGGCAGGATTTTGTGAGTGCAAACTGTTAATCCTTGAGGCCCGACTTCTGAGCGGGTAGGTTGAACGGTGTGGTTTGGGTGTCACGCTGCGGGCGGCACTGTTGGACGAGTCACCCAGCTAGCTGCCTTGGCTGCCTGATTAGAGAGGTTCTATGACGGGAACAGACAAATGGCTGATAAGAATCTTGTGACGGTCCGCCCCAAGCGGACTTGGTCTGCGGTCCGGAGTGTCTCCGGGCTCCGTCGAGAGAAGAAGCCGAACGATCGGACGCGTCGTACGGTCTGCTGCGGCTTCACTTTGGTCGAACTTTTGGTTGTCATCGCGATCATCGGGATCCTAATCGCCCTGCTTTTGCCCGCTGTCCAGGCGGCTCGCGAGTCCGCTCGGCGGATGGCCTGCACGAACAAGCTGAAACAGATCTCGTTAGCCGCCCACAACTATCACGACACGGCTCGCTGCTTCCCGCCTGCCTATCAATCCGGGTGGCGTTTCACCACCCCATCGCCGCGCCGACGCGGCATCAGTCTTTACGTCCACTTGCTGCCCTACTTGGAGCACGGCAATCTGTAGGCGATGTGGAATTTCGACGATCCCGATCTCAACTTCGTGGGCGACAGGGACTCGCTGGCGGCCAGAGGGCCGGACTTGCTGTGTCCCTCGGAGCCCGAGAGCGCAAACCCTTTGGATTATGGCTCGAGACACGTCCAGGGCGTCGTCATGCCGCCGCGTCATATCCGTGTGACCAGCTACGGTGGGAATGGCGGGACCAGATCGTATCATCCTCAATCGGGCTTCCTCCAAACCGATGGGGTGTTTTTCACGACGGGTCCTGACTCGTTGCCTCTTCCGAACCAGCAGCCTGTGCGAGCGGCCGACATCACCGACGGGTTGAGCAACACATTGTTCTTCGGCGAGCGGAGCCGAACGGACCCGAACTACGCCACCTTTGCCGCCCAAGGATGGGATTGGGAATTCCGCTTTTACGGCAATTGGTGCGGCGCCAGTCCCCTGGTCCTTGCCCACGTGACGCTCAGCAGCTACGCGCCGATCAACTACCGGATGCCGTTCAGTTATCACGATCGAGCCGGCGCCGTTCCACCGGCCGAAAGTGCGGAGGATTTCAAGTACTACATCGATCTGCGGGTGTGTGCATATGGGAGCCATCATCCGGGCGGCGCGAACATTTCGATGGCCGACGGGTCCGTGCGATTCTTTGCGGACACCATCCCGTTGCCGCTGCTCAGGGCACTAAGCACGCGGGCGGGTGGCGAAGCGGAGGGCCTGCCATGAATGTGCCATTCCGGTTCGTGCCCTCCAGCGTTCGCCTGGATGGCAACCCATGCTGTTCGTGTCTCCTTGGGGCGACGTGCTTGGGCATTGCGTTGACCGTATTGGTCGGTTGCGGGCCGAAACCTTTGCCGGCCACCGTCGACGGAACCGTGTACCGAAACGGCGATCCGCTGGACAATTGTCTGGTGGTTTTTCTGCCGGAATCGCGGGCCGGCGCCAAAGCGTGGCGTTTCGTGGGGCTGACCGACGCGCAGGGGCATTATCGGCTGCAGGGGGAAGACCGGCGCGAGGGCGCCAGGCTCGGATTTTACCGAGTCACCATCGAAGATCTGTCGGTTTCCACGGGCGTTCGCCGGCTGGACCACGGCACGGTGGATGCCGATATCACGCCGGATGCCGAAGCTCCGCAGGCGGTCCGGCGTTCCCGGGTCCCGGACCGATACGGTTCCGTGGTGCAGACCCCGCTGCGCAAGGAGGTGCAGCCGGGGCATCAGGTCATCGACCTGGAAATCAAGTGACCGATGGCCGGTCACGTTCGACTGCCTTGAAGTCGTCCGCCTTGTCGCGCCTTGTCCTGTCCGTTTGGGTTGCGAACGCCCGGAGGATCGCTTATCATCAAGGGACTAGCGTTGGTGATCCTGTCGTCCGACGCGGCCCTGTGCGGCGGGTATTATCTGACAAATCCTTTTCAAAGTATTCGGTGCTGTAAACTACGTTGGCTACGAAAGACCTGGAAAAACGCCGGTTGGTGATGCAGCGGTCCAAGCAATTGGGACACTGCATCTGCGACCCAAAAAAACCTTGTCCTTGCGATTTGCTTCTGAACCAAGACATCTGCCCATGCGCTGGCGAGCGGCTTGAGCCACCTTCGGGGCCGATGCGGTTGACCGAGTTGGTCGATAGTCCCGGTTGCGCTTCGAAGATCGACCAGGTAACGCTGCGCCGCGTGCTGCAGCGACTACCAAGTCCCGAGGACCCGCGCGTGCTGATCGGCATGCCGGCCGGCGACGATGCGGGCGTGTACCAGTTGGACGAAGACACTGCGTTGGTCCAGACGGTCGATGTATTCACGCCCTCGGTCGACGATCCGTATATCTTCGGTCAGATTGCGGCGGCCAATTCCTTGAGCGACGTGTATGCCATGGGCGGTCGGCCTCTGACCGCATTGTCGATCGTCGGTTTCCCGGTCCGCGCCTTGCCGGACGAGATCCTGCATCAGATCCTTCGCGGTGGGTTGGACAAGATGGCCGAGGCGGGGGTGGCGGTGATCGGTGGCCACAGCATCAACGATCCGCAGATCAAAGCCGGCTTCGCGGTCACGGGCGTCGTGGCTCCGCATCGGATCGCTTCGAATGCCGGAGCACAACCGGGCGACCGGCTGATCCTGACCAAACCCATCGGCACCGGGATCTTGGGCTTTGCAGCCCAGATCGGCCGAGCGTCGGAAGACTGGATCCGGACCGCAGCTGGCTCGATGAGTGCCTTGAATAAGCGGGCGGCCGAGTTGATGGTCCGGTTCCAGACTCATGCCTGTACCGACGTTACCGGATTTGGGCTGATGGGCCATTTGTCTGCGATGGCCTCGGCAGCCAGCGTCGATGTCGAGATCCTCTGGGACGATCTGCCGATGTTGCCGGGCGTGTTGCAATGCGCGGCGGACAATATCCTGCCGGGCGGCATCGAGCGGAACAAAGAGTCCAGCGGAGCAGCGCTGGCGGCCAGTCAGGGACTGGAATCGGCCGCGTTGGACATCCTGTTCGATGCCCAGACGTCCGGCGGACTGCTGATCGCGGTCGCGGAGTCTTCGGCCGATGCGTTGATCGATGCGTTGCGGTCGGAGGGTTGCGAGGAAGCGGCGATCATCGGTCGAGTGATCGGTGACGGGAACGGTCGGATCTTTGTAAGAGGCGAAGGGCGCCGCTCGATGCCTGCAGCCACTCCGATCAAACTGCCGACGCGCGCTGCAAAAGTGGCGGTCGATGTGAATCCGATGGGACCTTCTTTTGACGAGGTAAGACGAATGAGCGCAAACTGTTGTGGCGGACCGAACGAGTCTGGGGGACCCAATGCGAGCGGTGACCAACCAGTGGTCGCCGAGAGCCAGCAGAAGTTCTTCGATTTTCTCCAGTCGTCCAATGCCCCCGGCGCCTTGGACGCTCGCACCAAGCGAATCATTGCGATCGCGCTGTCCGTGCTGGCGCGTTGCGAACCGTGCGTCAAGAGCCACGTCAAGAAAGCTCGCCAGGAAGGTTTCTCTCAAGACCAGATCGACGAAGCCGCCTGGATGGCCATCGCCTTTGGAGGTTCTCCGACCATGATGTTCTACAAGGAAATTCAAAAGGCCGATCGGTAGCCGGTCTTGGCAAGACGGCGACAAACGCTTCTCGGCACACGACAGATTAGGTTGCTCACGCTGTCTGGATGGTTCTAGCCAAACGTACCTTGCACGCGATTCGGCAACGCCTTCGAATTCTATCGCCATTCGAATCAGCATCGCAACGATTCGATGCAGCATCGTTTTCATCGCGGCATCATCCCGGACCTTGATGCCTTCTGTCCACTGCCCACTGACAAAATGAGTGTTACCCCCGAGAATCCAACTCGGCCGGGGCGCGGTTATCAGCCGTGTCTGGACGACCAGCCCTCGCTACCTTGCTCGCCTGAATCCCTAATCTTTCACCTAATCACCTTGTAAGCACCCGGCCACGAGTTTCTTGTCATTTAGGGTAGCTTTAGATGTGGGATAGAATGGGGTCGGGAGTCGTTTTCGGCCAACGATTTGCCACATGGGAAGCCGCCCACCTGAAAACGACTCCCGACCCCTTTCGCCCAATTCCACCAAGAAATATCTGGCCGGGTGCTTACTGCCTCGTGGGAGGGCAGATTTCGTGAAAGATTAGGATGCCGTTCGGCTTCTTCACGCTCTGATCCAGCCCATCAATGAAAAAAGCCCGGCGTCTTGTCAACTTCACGGAGATCTACCGATGACGTTGCGAATTCAGCCGTCGGCTCTGCCGATTCTTGCCAATTTCAATACACCACGGTTTCCGGCTCGGGGGCGGGGCTGACGTACGAGCAGAGTGTGGCTGCGGGGCGGTCCAGGGCGACGTTCCGCTCGTAGAAGGTGGGCGGCTCGTGCGTCCAGCCCGCGGCCAGCCGCTGCTCCAAGTCATAGATGCCCTGCAGCAAGCGCGGGGCGTCTTCGGCAGCCGCTCGGCGCGCCGCCGTCCCGAATTCCCGGTACAGCTCGTCCAGCAGATCCGACAGTTGCTGCTGGACCTGCGGGTTCCGCTGGTAATACAGTTGCGCCGCTTTGGCCAAAGCTGGCAGCGTGCCGGTCATGCCTTTGCACTCACGGAGATAACGCCGGCGAACGCGCGGGTCCGGATGACGTTGATGACGCTTCCAACCGGCCAGCGTCGTGCGCACGATCCGCAGGATGCTCGGACCATTGACGTCGAAATCGCGTTGGAAGGCGCTCAGCAGGTACTGGGTCTCCTGACCGGGCGGAATGTGGGGATGGTGGTAGTTGAAGACCAACTGCCCGTGCACGTCGGCCAAATGGTCGATGGCGATTTGGCCCTGGCGAGATAAATCCTCGTTCAGCGGCGTGCCGGGGATGGCGGTATACAGCATGAATTGGTGGAAATCCACGTTGTGGCGCACCGCGTAGTCGATCACCCGGTCGATGTTCTGGGGCGTGTGATTCTCCAGGCCGATGATCGTCGAGCCCAGCACGCCGATCCCGTGCGATTGCAGCTCGTGGATCAGGGCCATCGTGTCGATCGATCGCAGCTTGGCATACTGGCTGTTTTCGCCTTCGAGCCCCATCCAGATCCAGGAGACACCCAAGTCCACCAGTTGCTCCATCGTGTACGATCGCAAAACGTTCGCGGAACTGAAAACGTACAGCGACCAGGCCTTGTCGTGTTGCTGCATCCGTTCCAGCAGACGCAGCGTGCGCGGACGCTGCAGCAGGAAGTTCTCGTCCATCACGAAGAACGTCTCAACCTCCATCGCGCGTTCCAGTTGCGCCATGACATCGAACAGCTCGTCGCCGTCGGCATAGAAGGTCTCGAACCGCCCCCTGCCGCCGAACATGGCCGACGTCGAGCAGAAATTGCAGCCCAGCGGGCAACCGACCGCAGGGATGACCGTGGCGGCGTAATCGGCCGGCTTATAATCGTAGACGATCCCCGCACTCCGCACGTCGAATCCTGACGAAACCACGGGATGGCGGACCGGCTGCTCGACGTCTTCCAGCAGAAACGCGCGGAACCATTGCACCCCATCGCCTCGGACCACGTGGTCAGTACTGACGTACCGCTCCAGGTCCGGCACGTTAGCGATGTGACCTCCCACCACGATCCGCGCGTGGGGCTGGTAGCGGCGGATCAGCTTGCACATCTTCCTGACTTTCAGCAGATTCGGCGCAATGCTGCTGATGCCGATCACATCGTAGTGGTTTTCGCGGATCTCCTCGGTGAAACGCTCCAGACTCGGGAAGTCCAGCAGAGCGCACGGCGCC
>SKKK01000010.1 GCA_007121535.1 Planctomycetaceae bacterium
GAAAGCCAGTTGGACGAGCTGCGCAAGTTGATTGATCAGGTCGACGACAACGTCTTCTTGGCCAAGCTGGCGGTCTACGCCCGTGAGCGGGCCTACATGAAGGACATGCCGGCAGCGCTGCTGGTCGTGCTGTCAAAGCGGGACACCCAGTTGCTGCACCGCGTTTTCGATCGGGTCGTGGACAACGGCCGCGTACTGCGGACGATGTTCCAGATGATCCGTTCGGGACAGTTCGGCCGCACCAGCCTGTCGTCCAGCTTGCAGCGGGCGTTCCAGCGCTGGCTGAACGAGGCGTCGGTGGGCAAACTGCTGTCGGCGTCGATCGGCAGCAACCCGAGCCTGCGCGATGTGCTGCGGATGGCTCGGCCTACGCCAAAGGACAACGCTCGGCGTGCCCTGTTCGGCTGGCTGACCGACAAGGTGCCCGAGAAGTGGGCACCGGCCACCGAGGCCGAACTGCCGGACCAAGTGCAAAGGCTGATTGCCTACCGCCAGGCAGAGACTGCCGAAGCACAGGCGTCGATCGTAGCCGACCTGTCGGTTCGCTGGGACTTGCTGGCCGACGCGGCCAAGGGTCCGCTGGTCTGGAAGGCGATCGCCCGCCAGATGGGACCGCAAGCGCTGCGGATGAACCTGAACACGCTGCTGCGGCACGAAGTATTCTCCGCAGGCATCGGCAAGCTTGACCAAGAATTGGTGGACTACGTGGCGAGCCGCATCGCGGATGCAGACGACATCCACCGCTCGCGGCAGTTCCCGTACCAGTTCCTGGCTGCGTACCTGAATGCGGACGAGAGCGTGCCGCAAAAGATCAAGGCAGCCCTGCATCAGGCGGCCGAGATCGCGTGTGGGAACGTGCCCGAGTTGCCGGGACCGGTCGTGATCGGTTTGGACACCTCAGGTTCGATGGGTTCGCCGGTCACGGGTTTCCGCGGCCGGGGTGCAACCAGCAAGATGCGTTGTGTAGACGTCGCGGCGTTGTTCGCGGCGGCGATCCTGCGGCGGAACCCTGACAGCATCGTCATCCCGTTCGACACGGCGGCTTACGAGGCAAAGGTCGATCCGGGGGACACGATCCTGAGTCTGGCGGAACGACTGGCCAAGTACGGCGGCGGTGGTACCGACTGTTCGCTGCCGCTGGTCCAGGCGAACGGCAAGTACGCCAAGCGGCGGTTTGCCGGCTGCGTGCTGGTCAGCGACAACGAGAGCTGGGTCGGCATGGGCCGATACGGTTCCACGGGGGTGATGACCGAGTGGCAGAGGTTTGTCGCCAACCAGCAGCGGTTGGGCGTCAGCTCGCCCAAGCTGGTTTGCATCGACATCCAGCCCTACGGATCGACGCAGGCACCCGAGCGTGCCGATATCCTGAACATCGGCGGCTTCAGTGACGCCGTGTTCCAAGTGGTTGCCTCGTACCTGGCCAACGATGCCGCAAGGTTCGTCGCCAAGGTCGAAGCGATCGAGTTGTAGAAGGCAAAACACCTCCAGATTGAGCGATCGGTCTGGAGGCGTTTTCTGTTGATCCCCGTCCTTCAGCACGCTGCCTGCGACCGTCTTTTCTTCCAGGCGACTCACAAACGTCGTATTCAGGGCCTTCGATCCCGCCAAATGGCAAGGTCGTCCCAGTAAAGCTGAAGTGCCTTGCCCTCGCGCTGGACATAATGAATCAGGTCTCTTGACGTGTACAGCTTGATTGGGTTCCAGTGCGTAATGCCTTCCGGATTCGGGTCTTTCGTGTTGTGCGTGTAGTTTTGGATATCGAAAACGACCTGCTTCTCACCGCCTTCGGGCGTCATCGCCATGTAGAACCGTCCGTCACTCTTGTCCCCCTCGCGAATGTAGTATTCCAGCGTGATCCATCGTCCGATGGGAATCGGGATCTCAGTATTCATTTCGTGCCAGATTCGCACGTAGCGTCCACGGCGGTTACCCGTAGCATACTCGTAGTCCTCGGCATCGACCATAAAATACAATTCGCTTTCCGTCACCGACAGCTTGCCCATCCCGACCGTGATCCGAAACGGATACGGGTCGTCGCTCCACTGGATGTTGTTCCATACCTCCATGATGGTTAGCCAACTGATACGACGCGGATAGGTTTTCACCACCTGCATGTCCTCGTGCAGCAAGACGCGGATCGACTGGTACAGCTCGTTGATTCCGATCATTCGATCATTGCGACCGGCGTAGATGTTACCTTGAATGCGTCCTTTGCTACCATTGTCAACATTGGGATGGCGGAGCCAGAAGTGTAGGACCTGATTGTCCGGATTCTCTGGCTCCGGAACGATCCTGGCAAAACGCATCGTCGTATCGCCGCCCTGGTATTGAAGACTGAAGCGTCCGAGGTTCTCGCTGTTGTTGATGTCCTCGATCCAGTCGTTCGGCGGAGCAACCGAGCGGTCTTCGCCTACGATCGTAGCGTCCGAGGTCGCCGGGTCCCCACGATGAATGATGTGTGAATCCGGCTCGAATCCAGAACGGAACAGACACACTCCATTTGCCGCGGACGGAGTATCCTCGGCTCGCGTGGCATGGCACACGGCGAATACGGTGGTGATCCCCATTACGAGAAACGTGGCGATTTGCGACAAATGGTGCATGCCAGTCATAGTGAGGTCTCCTGTCGTTACGAAGAATTTGGGAGGGTGGTTGGGATCGTGAGTCCTGTCGATTGCACTGACGATCATATCCGAAGGCGCGAGCCACTGCCTACAAGCGTGAGCGACCAGGTCCGCCCTCGTACGTCCAGCACATCGCCGGCCGGTATTCCGGGTCGGAGTCGCTTTCCGACAGCACCGCATCGAGCTTAGCATCAGCTGCGTCCGTTCGAGGGGTGGGAGCTGATGCTGGCGAATCGTTGGTTGCAGCGAGTGCAATGCCAGATAGACTGGCGGATCTGGACAGGCGGACTTCAGTCTGCGGGAGCGCGTAGCGGTTACGCAGCAGCGAAAAGGCTACCTGAGCTTGACAACCTGGACGGCAGAACGCATGGGCGGCAAACGCGAAATCAATTGGATTTATCGGGTGTCACTGACACCCACTAAGCACCAATTTACCCCTGTTTTTGCCTGCAAATGCCAATTCACAACTTTTCGACGAAATGCGGTAAACTCCAATGTTTTACCGTGTTTTTGGCGTTTTTTTGGTGTGTTTACGATCGAGGCCCTCGAAAACAGCTCTGGATCAAAATGCGGAGTTTGCGGTCTCCATGTCGCCTTTGTCTCGGTTTCAGAAGATCTGAGCGCATCGGCCATTTGCCAAGCAGGCTAAGAGCTAAGCCCAGGCGTTTTTCCAGTTTAAGGGTTCGGCGCGACTGAAAAGGCGCTCGCGCACCCCCCTGCGCACAATAATACCACAGCCATCGCGGGGGCACGTGAGTGCTGGCTGTTCTCGGCCATTTCGCCACGACGGAATATGCTGTATACTACCTGGTCACGTCCATTTTCCACTGCGAGGAACGTACCGCGTGCCCAGACTTTCGCTAAAACCGGATTCGAGTTTCTTCCGCAAAATCGTTGTCGGTGCCATGGGGGCCAGGGCGGTCTGCGATGACATGGCAACGCTTGGACACGAGTTCGTCGAGCTTGAGCGAGGCTCTACTGACTCGAAGCTCTGGAGGGACGTTAAACGAAAGCGAGTCAGAATCCCCGACTTGGTTTGCCTTCGTTGCGGCCAGCGAATCGAGAGCCGAGCCAAGACCAAAAACGAGCTGGCGATGTCGCATAGCGAACAGGCTGAGCGAACATGGGATTTCGGCATGGTACCACAGGACTGGATTGCCTTTCCCATTTGCGAGCCTGTTGCGGAAAGAGAACGCAGAACGGGACGTCTGTCCGAATCAACTTCCTATTGGCATGAGCGAAACTGGGTAGAGTGGGCGGTGAAGGGATGTATCAACTATTTCTCAGTTGAGGCATTCCGATCTCGCTTGCACGCTCGCAGCCGGACAAAGGGAGTTACTGAGGGGACAGAAAATGTCATTAGTTGGGACGCAACGTTTTCCTCTCGCAATGGTCCGGTGCTATCGGTCAGCAAATCAACTGGCAAAATAAAGATTGCTCTCGAAGACGGAAGCCGACCGTATACGTGGACGATACCAGAGCAATGCGATATTCTTGTGTCTACGGGCGATTATGTGAGAGAGAGGCAGATTATCGCCGCTTCCGTAACACCCTTTGCTCGTAACGAGCTTGTTTGCCCCGGCGCACTGCCAGACGAACACATTGTTTCGCTTCTCTCATCGCGCGAACGAACACAACGGTTTACTGGCATCAAGCTCGCTCGGCTGCTTGGAAGGGATGAGCACGAGACTGTTGTTCAGGAACTAGCCAACGATGAAGAGGAAGACGTTTACGTTAGACTGGAAGCTGTTTCCTATTTGGTTGCTTGTTGTGGTGCACCCGCCGAATTCTGCTTTCGCTCGTATCTACAAAGCGGCGACCCTCAGACGCAACTTGAGGGCGTCATTGCTTTGGGCGACGCGCGAACGCAAGAGGCGGTTGATCTACTCGCACGAATACTATCAGCCCCCAACAGCCCATACTTCTTGAAGAGTGCCGCAGCATGGTCTCTTGGGCAGATTGGCAGCGAACAAGCAAACGATGAGCTGGTTTCTGCCTTCGCTAACGTTGGCGATGGTCTGAGATACGAGGCACTTGAAAGTCTTGTTGGTGCCGGCGCCGCTGCAAGCGAAAGCCTCTTGCAAGGCCTGCAGAATACGGACGAAAACGTTGTTGCCGGTTGTGCCGAAGCGCTCCGACAACTCGACTGTGTGCCGCAAGCCGTCGTCGAAAGACTGCTGGGCAGCATTCGCAGGGATGCCCCGAACAGATGGGTTGTCTGGCTTGTTAGCCACCTTCCGAGAGAGCATGTCAACACTGCGATTGCAGAACTTCAGCACGACAGTCCTGAACTTCATTACGCCGTAACTCTTATTTGGTCATTCTTGGATAGTTGGATTTCGAAGCACTGGGAAGTCAACCCGGCTGCTCATTTGCCCGCTGATGAATGGTAGGATGCGCGAACATGCCGAAGGAAAATACCACGGTCTATACAACGACACTTGGCAGACAGCTTTGCGGCGATAGCCGGAACTTGCTTGCAGACTTGCCGAGAGAATCGGTGGACCTGATCGTCACAAGTCCGCCTTTTGCTTTATTGCGGAAAAAGAAGTACGGCAATGAGGAACAAGCGGAATACGTCGCTTGGCTCCGCGAGTTTGGGCGGGCGGCATATCCCGCTCTCAAACCAACAGGCAGCTTTGTACTGGACTTGGGCGGGGCCTACGTAAAAGGTCATCCCGTTAGATCGCTCTATAATTTTCGCGTCCTCCTGGACTTCTGCGATACGTTAGGCTATTTTCTCGCGGAAGACTTCTATTGGCACAATCCCGCGAAGCTCCCGTCACCTATCGAGTGGGTAAACAAAGCGAAAGAACGGGTCAAGGATTCGGTGAATACGATTTGGTGGTTTTCAAAGTCGGAGCGGCCCAAGGCTGATGTTCGCAAGGTCTATACACCCTACTCTGACCGAATGAAGAAACTGCTTGAAAACCCCGCCAAGTTTTTTTCTGCTGCAAAGCGGCCATCCGGGCATGACATCACTCTGAAGTTTGGGGACTGCGAAAACGAGGGCGCCATTCCGCCCAACCTTTTGCAGATACCAAACACGGACAGCAATTCTCACTACATGCGAGTTTGCAAGGCGCTGGAGAGGGAACGTCACCCCGCCCGGTTTCCTGTGGATGTTCCTCGCTTTTTCATTGAGTTTCTTACCGACCCTGGCGACTTGGTTGTTGACATTTTCGCTGGGTCAAATACGACGGGCTATGTGGCCGAAGGGCTGAATCGCAAATGGATTGCAATGGAATTGAACCGTTCGTATGCTGCCCTTTCAGCAATCCGGTTCATGGAAGAAAAGGATATTGGTGAAATCGCAGAACTCCTACGGTGCATGGAAGAAGGAGAAACGGTTGAACTCCGGCCTGCTATTGTCCTCCCTGAAGCGAGGCCAAATGGACAGGGATCAAACGGAAGCAGGCCGACAGTGCGAAAGAAGAAGAAAAACAAGCCGACACCCTTGTTTGATTGAGTTACCAACCGACCGTTTTGCAATGCAATGGCCAACGTCGCACGTGCTCGGTGGTGAGTGTTTGCTTCCTTGGAGAACCACTCCCTCCGCGGGCGGGCTTCGCCGGGGTCGGGCCTTGTGTTCGGTGTTCAGGCCGAGTGATGCTTCGAGTTCTTGCACGGCTTTCGTCAGCCACCAGCGGCGACCTGTGCTTCGTTCGTTGACCGCTTCATGCAGACAAATTTTCTCCAGCAGCAGCATCCATCAGCGAGTTTGTCTCTCTTTGTGCCGCTGTATCGCCTCGTCCCGGAAGTCCAGGACTAGGCTTCGGGCGTCTTTCGTGATGGTGATCGTCGCGCTGTTCCACTCGGACGAGACGAAGGGACTGTGAAAGACTTTCGGCGGGTTGTACGTGATGGGGGCGCCGTCGATTTCGGGCGGGGCGCTGCAGTCGGCGTGAAAGGTCATGGCGACGCCGCTGAGCCCCGTGTAATCCAGCCGGTTGGCAGACCATTGCGGCGCCCGTGCCAGGACGGCATCCTGAAACGCTTGGTAATCGGCGTAGTCCACTTTCCGGGCCACTTCGAGGATGACCGGGGCGAAACCGTCTTCCAGCACCATCCAGTCGCCCTGCCGGACGCGGTCGTCGCTCTGTGCCCAACGGTATCCGCCCCGCGCCGGCCGCACGGCGGCGTAGGCCCCGTCCGCCTCGACGCAAACCCAGCCCCCCACCTCACGGCGATGGTCCAGGCCCGGGTGACTGAACCAGACCCGCATGGTCCCCGAAC
>SKKK01000389.1 GCA_007121535.1 Planctomycetaceae bacterium
TCGCGTCGAGTTCGAGGCGGCTCTCTTGGAACGCCAGCTACCGTTGGTGCGCATCGATGAACGCTACTGGCAGCAGGAACTCCAAAGCCTGGAACGTCTGCGATCGTAGCCATGCCGGTTGGCGTCAGTGAACTCGCCGCCCGCGTCTTCTTCGCTGACCCCACAGTACCCGCAACGCCCGTGGTAGCGCCCTCGCACCGCGTCGTGCTTGGGATGTGCAGCCATGCTCAGTCCCCAACGCCGAGATACTGACGCGTAGGATCCTCGAGCTGGGCCTCCAACCGGGTGATTTCGGCATCGACCTGTTGCCGCCGCCTCTCCAAGTCGGCGTGTTTCGCCTCGAGTGCGGCCAAGTACTCGCGCGCTTGCCTGGCTTGCTCGGTTTCGAGGAGCCGTTCTTCCCGCTCGAGTTCGCGGCGGCCTGCATAATACGACGACTGTTCGTCGGGACTCAGGGAATCCCCACGTGCGACGCGCAAATGCAATTGCCACCATTGTTGATAGTTTGTCTGGTCCACTTCCAATCTCCGAGCCACAGTTTAGCTTGTAGCAGTATTATACACGAGCGGCTGTGTCGATGCAGCAAGGGTTTGAGAAATCCCCTTCCCCAGGTCGAGCAGGAGTTCCGAGTAGAAGAGCTAGCTCGCGTCGAGTTCGAGCCGGCTTTCTTGGAACGCCAGCTACCTCTGGTGCGCATCGATGAACGTTACTAGCAGCAGGAACTCAACAGCCTGGAACGTCTGCGATCATAGCCATGCCGGTTTGCCTACCGTGCCGATCACGATCCAGTCTCGGCGGTTCGGACGGGGGTCCGGCTTGACCGAGGCGCTGACCGGTGGTGGGGCTGATTCGACCAGCAAACGCTGGCTGATCGCGAGCGTCTTGTCCAGTTGGACGTTGTCGAAGAAAGAATCCTCGTCTTCTTCCGACTCGGGCGAAGGATCCGGCACCTCGTCCGCATGAAACGATTCGGTTGGCTCGGACGATTGGGCCGTTGTCTCCGCCAGACAACGCTCCAACATGCCGATCACTTCCTGCATCGTCTGCGGACGGTCATCCGGCTCTTTGGCAACCATGGCGGCGAATATCGATTGGACGGTTGCGGGGACGTCGGAACGTCGAGCGTCAATGAGCGGAATCGGATCGTTGCGGTGTGCCAGCAGTTTCTTGGCCAAGGTGTCGCCGCCGTACGGGTGCCGTCCGGTCAGCAGGTAGTACAGGCTGCATCCCAAACTGTAGATGTCAGATCGAGCGTCGGCCAAGCAGGTATCCAGTGCCTGTTCAGGCGGCATGTAGTCCAGCGTGCCCATCACTTGGCCTGTGTTCGTCAGCGAGTGGTCCTGGTCGGCGCCGACCGCTTGTTCGATGCGGGCCAAACCCATGTCCAGGACTTTGATGGTGCCCTGCCGGTCGCACAGCAGGTTAGCCGGTTTGATGTCCCGGTGGATCACCCCGTGGCTGTGAGCGTAGGCCAGTCCCTGCGCCGCTTGCAGGATGTATTCGATGGCCGTGCGTACCGGTAATGGTCCGCTGCGCTTGATCCGGGCTGCCAGATCCTCGCCTTCGACGTACTCCATGACCAGGAAGTGGACGCCTCGCGCCTCGTCGGCGTCGTACGCGGTCACAATGTTGGGGTGATTCAGCCGTGCGGCCGCTTCGGCTTCGCGCTGGAACCGGGCGATGGCGTGCGGCGACTTGCTGGTGTCCCACGGCAGCATCTTCAAAGCCACCACGCGTTTCATCCGCCGATGCTGAGCCTTGTAGACCTGGCCCATCCCGCCTTTGCCGATCCGGTCCAGCACGACGTAGTTGCCGACCACCAGCCCGCGCGTCTTCCGCTGGTACACGGCTTGGACCTGAAATCGAGTCAACCGCTTGTGCCGGTACAGCAACTCGGCAAGCTGCTTGCCGTTGATCGGCCGCTCGTCAGCAGGCAGTTCCTCGATAAACGCATCGACTTCTGCCTGTTCCATCAACCCGCATTCGGTCAGCGAATTGACGAAATCATCCAGCGTGACTTTGCGCTTGCCCGTTTCCTTGGCTTCAGGCTCCTTCGATTTCTTCTCGGCTAGCGAGCTTTGGGAAGGCGTCGAAGGAACGTCCGGTCTGGCTGGTGCATCCCCCGGTTCCGGTGCCGCATCTTCCGTTTCCACCACCTGATCTGTCGATGCCAGCGTCTTGGCATCGATCTCGGTGGCCACTTGTCCGAGCACCTCCAGCACCAGTTCCGGATACTCCGGGAACCGTTCCAAGTAGTCACCAGCCACCGGCGTTTGCCCCGACTGATGCCGCCACTTCAACTCCACCGCCAACAACCCCCGCAGCAGTTGCGGCCGAGCGGATTCGTCGATCTCCCGAAGAATTTGTCCTATACTGGGTGAATCGCCACTCCGCAATGCCTGTTCGAACTGAGCACGCAACTGCGCGACACGCTGGTCAACGGACACGGAAATCGTCGGATCGTGCTGCATGGGGAAAACTCACACGGACAGAATCTGGTGTTGCCTAACAGTGTGCTTGTAATCGGAACAATGCCGCCAAACCATCCGAATCGGCGGATGCATCGAACCCCATCGCATTGGGGATGAAAACTTCTCAAAAGCGTGGCATGTCGCGGATCAGGGTGCAAGCACCGATGGGTGCATTCAGGACGCCGCCGACAGACGGACCGGTCGTAGTACGGAATTCATTCCATTCACGCCGCCGGAAACCGAATCAATTCCATCCCGCCCAGCGATGCTGACATACGGCGGACGCCAGCGCGGTACGAAGTTGAATGCGTCGTTCAACGTACAGAGGCAGGAGAACAGCGCGTTCACCACCCACAATCCGTCGGAGCCCTGAGCCCGTTCGATGCCGTGGATGCTGCCCGTGACCAGCGAGGTGCGAGCCAGCCGGCACCCGTCATGCACACCGGCCGTTTCGATCCGCGAGGCAACCTCGTGGGCGTCGCACGTCAATATCAGCGGCTGCGGCCATCAGCGTCGTACCATCTTGTCATCGGAATGGGTGTCGACTGTCCACTTGGAACCGCTCGGCCACCATGATGAAACGGCTTGCTCTTGCACGATGGCCAGGGCTATTTCTCGATTTTCGGCATCGACCAACCAATTTCCGTTGGCCTGCAGATTCGAGGATTTGGGTGCTTGGACACTTACCAGAAATCGCATCCCACCGACTCCGTTCGTATCGACCATAGAAGGGTCAGCCCCCTATCTTGAGAGAGCCTAGGCTTTTCACTCAGAATGACGATAGCCTAGGTTTCCCGAACCCGGCTTGTCAACCTGTCTTTCTGTCCCGTGGGGCAAAAAAAGCCAGAACACGCCACGTTTCGACGGGGCGCCCGTCAGCGGCCAAAATTGTTCCTAAACGGTATAAATAATGAAAGATCGCGTTGAATACCAGCAAACCAACCAATCCCCACAGCAAGCCGGGGATGCCTAGATCCTCCCAGCCCTGCTGAAAGGTCCAGACGAACTGCAACAAGCACAGCAGGGCCACAACGACCAGTGTCCGGCCCCGACCGACCAAATGGACGATATAGACGCCCAGCGGCGCCCCCAGAGCGACGACGGGAGCGGCGGCTAACCAATTCTCGAAGACACCGGGATCGAAGCCAACCGTGCAACTCTTGACCACGACACCGACCAGCGAGGTGTAAGCCATCATGATGATGGACGTGGGTATCGCAACCCGTAAATCGGCTCGGCGGACCAATACTAAGACCGTGTAGATCAACATGTCGACGCCCACACCCGTCACCGAAGCGACAAAGGTGCCACCCACCAAACCGATAACAAGACCACTGAGCCGATCGAATCGCTTCGAGGCTCGAGCAATCCCCTGGGCCGCAGAGATTTCGCGTAATTTGTACAGCGTCATGACGCCAAAACTGGCCCAGACAACGGCGAACAGTAACTTGACCGCTGATTCGGGTACCAACGGCGCAAACAGGAGGATTCCCAAGGGGGTACCAAAGGTGGAACCGAGCAAAGCCCAGGCCAGAGTGGTACGTTCCACAGGCAGACGCCGACACAAAATGAAGATCGAAGCGCTGGTCATGCCGATCGATTGGACGGCGAAGCTGAAGTCGCGTCCCATCGACGGGGCATGGTCAAACAACAAGACAAGCACAGGAAAACCGATGGTGCCTCCCCCCATGGGGGTAGACCCAGCGACAAATGAGCCCATGAGCATCGCCAAGGCAATGGGCCAGTGGTCGGTAACGGCTTCCCAATGTCCGCCCAGCGATACCACGGCGAGCCACGAGATGTAAAATAGGCTCAGCCAAACGAAAAACGGACTAAGCCGCCACCAGCCGCGGGAGTCCTTCGCTTGCCCACAGGAATGCATCGCACCTCCACGTTATGGATAAATGTTTTTGGTAGTATAGAGCATTGGCGGCGTTTTCGTTGCTTGACTTTCCGCTATTGGGAGAAATCAACATGAACGTTTTGAATCGTCGGGACTTGCTTCGCATTTGCACCGGTGGATGTGTGGCCGCGGCATGTCATCCATGGTTGGAGGCGATCGCCCAGCAGCATCACAGCTCGACCACTTCGCCTCGATTCCTGCTGGGCGCCTGCGACTGGTCGTTGGGCAAGCGACATGATCCTGCAGCGTTCTCGGTCGCGCGCGAGATCGGCTTGGACGGCGTCGAGGTCAGTTTTGGCGAACCCGGGGGACCAAACGATCTGCGGGATGCCCGGATCCTGGCCACCTACCAGCAGATGGCGCGAGACAACCAGCAACGAATCGCTTCACTGGCCATGGGCCTGTTGAACCAGGTGCCTTACGCGTCGGACCCCCGTACCGAACCCTGGGTTCGCGAAGCAGTAGAGGTGATGCCTCGCGTCGGCGTCCGCGTGTGTCTGCTGGCCTTTTTCGGCAAAGGGGATATTCAGGGCGACCGCGAGAAACAGGACGAGGTGATCCGTCGCTTGAAACGTGTCGCGCCGCGAGCCGAACAGTTGGATGTGGTGCTGGGGATCGAGAGTTGGATGAATGCCGACGAGCACCTGCGAATGATCCATGCGGTGGGCTCGCCATCGGTCCGAGTGTACTACGACGTAGCGAACATGACCGAACGTGGCTACGACGTGCCGGGGGAAATCCGCCGGCTGGGAACCGAGTACATCTGCCAATTCCACATGAAAGAAAACGATCAACTGCTGGGCCGCGGCAAAGTGGATTTCCAGCGTGTCAAAGAAGCGATCGAAGACATTGGCTACACCGGTTGGTTGATCCTGGAAGGCGCCACCGTCAGCGGTCGATCGCTGGTGGACTGTTACCGGGAAAACCGTCGCTTCTTACGCGAATTGCTGGACATCGGCTGACGCCGTCTCCGGCGGCAGTCACATCCGCAACGCGCTGGGCGAGGGGCCTCTGACCCCGCCGAAACCGCCGACCGAATATGAAAAGTGCCACCCACCTAACAAACAAGAACAGATCGCTGCATTTATTGTGTGGCTTTCACCTATATTGGTTGTTCTGCCGCCAATGGTGTCGTGTGTTGAGTGCAGTGGCTTGACGCCGCTTTGGCTGTGCCTTTTTTGCAGTCCGTCCAGAGGGTGTCGTGGTGTAGACAAATCTGACGAAAAACGAAAGCGGGGTCGAACCGCCGCACTTCAAAACGGCTCGACGCTCTTTCGAGGTATTTCGCAAAACGAAAACGGGATTAAGAATTGTCACACCGCTTTTGGGGAAACCCGTTGTCACCCGCCCCCCGACGTCCTCTTCCACAAAGAACTTGCGTACAACGCAACCGGCTCGGTATCGCGGGTCGTGACATTGCAGATTACGCTACGGATGGAACAATATGAAATAGGCATTGGTCGAAACCCGAGGCTACTAAATCCATGGTTGTCAGAAATTCTACACGAGCGGTTCCAATTGGTTCGATCACCATCGGTGATCATCGT
Source organism: Planctomycetaceae bacterium (assembly GCA_007121535.1). Lineage (GTDB taxonomy): Bacteria > Planctomycetota > Planctomycetia > Pirellulales > Pirellulaceae > SKKK01. Next base: position 5,922 of record SKKK01000389.1, read on the forward strand.
CCGATCGCCGTCCAAAGCATGACGGCCACTAAGACTCGCGATATCGACGCGACTGTCGCTCAGGCTGAGGCTCTCGCGGAGGCTGGGGCCGACTTGGTGCGAATTGCGGTGGACAGTCAACAGGATGCTCGAGCGTTGAAGGAGATCCGCCGGCAAACCTCGGCCAATCTGTCGGTGGATTTGCAAGAGAATTATCGATTGGCCGAAGTCGTGGCGCCCTTTGTCGACAAGATTCGCTATAACCCGGGGCATCTCTATCACCATCAGCGGCAATTGAGTTGGAAAGAAAAAGTTCGGTTTCTGGTCGACGTGGCTCGCGAGCACGATTGTGCCATGCGAATCGGCGTCAACTGTGGTAGCGTCGATCCCGAAAAACGCAGCCATTATCCGCCGGAGGATTCGATCACGCCCATGCTGCAAAGTGCTCTGGAACACTGCGATTGGTTGGATGCTTTGGGTTTCCATCGATATTGCGTGTCGCTGAAGGATTCGGATCCGGCCAAGGTGGTCCAGGTGAATCGTCGTTTCGCTGCGGAGCGACCGGAAGTTCCCTTGCATTTGGGAGTGACCGAAGCGGGATTGCCGCCTGACGGTATTTTGAAGACCCGAATTGCGCTGGAGCAACTGATCGGTGCCGGAATCGGCGATACGATCCGCGTGTCGTTGACGGTTCCCAACTCGGAAAAGCCGGAAGAGATCAAGGTGGGGCGACAGATTCTGGCCGACATCGCGGCGGGTCGAGTGCGTTCGGTCGTGCGTTTCGATCCGGAGGCCTTGAATATCATTTCCTGTCCGAGTTGTTCGCGAGTCGAAAACGAAGCCTTCGTCCAGTTGGCTCAGCAGGTCAAGGCGATGACGAGCTATGCCAAGGACCACGCCCTGACCATCGCGGTGATGGGCTGTCGCGTGAATGGGCCGGGTGAGACCGA
>SKKK01000201.1 GCA_007121535.1 Planctomycetaceae bacterium
CCAGCCGAGGCCGTACCGAAGATGATCGCCAAGAAGGTCGTCATCAGGATCAACCCATTGGCGCGGGGCAGGTCGCTGCGTCGTAGCATCTCGGGCAGGATGCCGTATTTCGACGGACCGAAAAAGGCGCTCTGCGTGCCCATCAGCCCCAACACGACCAGCAAACCAGTGTATCCGGTCCGGGAGTAATTGAAAAACGCCAGGACCCCCAACGTCATCACGACCAGCTCGCCGAACTTGGCCAGCAGAATGATGGTGCGCTTGCTGAAGCGATCGGACAAAAAACCGGCATAGCCGGAAAACAGGACGAACGGCAGCGAGAATACGACCGTCGCCAACCACTGCTGGTCGTCCTGGTTGACGGCTGCCGCCCCGACGGGGACGGCCAGCAGCAGCATCAACTGCCTGAACAGATTGTCATTGAACGCGCCGAACAACTGCGTCACGGTCATGCCCCAAAAGGCGCTGTCTTGGTACAGACGCGGCAGATGGTCGTCGGGCGGCTCGGCGGGTGGCAAGCGATCGTCGATAGACAAAACTAATCCGTCCTGGACGTAGCGAGGTCCGCCGATCCGTCGATGCTCAACGAAACAAGTTCGGCTTGATCGGCCATTTGGCGGATGTCTTCGGTGATCCTCATCGAACAGTACTTGGGACCGCACATGCTACAGAAGTGGGCTTCCTTGAACGGTTCCTGCGGCAGCGTCTGGTCGTGGTATTCGCGTGCCCGTTCGGGATCCAGGGACAGTCGGAATTGTTCGTTCCAATCGAATTCGAAGCGCGCCGTGCTGAGCGCGTCATCGCGGTCGCGGGCTCCGGGACGTTTTCGCGCGACGTCCGCGGCGTGAGCGGCGATCTTGTAAGCGATCACGCCCTGCCGAACGTCTTCGCGGTCCGGCAACCCCAAGTGTTCTTTGGGCGTGACGTAACACAGCATCGCCGCGCCGTACCAACCGGCCATCGCGGCGCCGATGGCGCTGGTGATGTGGTCGTAACCCGGGCCGATGTCGATCACCAAGGGGCCCAGCACGTAGAACGGGGCTTCATGGCAAATTTCGATCTGCTTGCGGATGTTCATCTCGATCTGGTCCATCGGAATATGTCCCGGACCTTCCACCATGACCTGCGATCCGATCTGCCAACTGCGCTGAACCAAATCGCCCAGTACTTCCAGTTCGGCGAATTGAGCCGCGTCGCTGGCATCGGCCAGGCAGCCCGGCCGCAGTCCGTCCCCCAGACTCCACGTCACATCATACTGCCGCATGATCTCGCACAATTCGTCGAAGTGCTCGTACAGCGGATTCTGTTTGCGGTGGGCGATCATCCATTTGGCGATCAACGAACCGCCACGGCTGACAATCCCCGTCACGCGGCCCGTGGTCAAGTGCAAGTGTTCCATCAGGACACCGCAATGCACGGTCATGTAATCGACACCCTGCTTCGCCTGATGCTCGACCATGTCCAAGAAGTGCTGCGGCTTCATGTCCTCGATGCTTCCGCCCAATTCTTCCAGCATCTGGTAGATGGGCACCGTGCCGATGGGAACCGGCGAGGCATCGATAATCGCCTGGCGGATGCGATCGATGTTCTTGCCCGTCGAAAGGTCCATCACGGTGTCCGCACCGAAATGAACGGCTTGATGCAGTTTATCTAATTCGCCATCGGCGTCACTGGTCACCGCCGAGTTGCCGATGTTCGCGTTGATCTTGCATTTGGCAGCAATCCCGATGGCCATCGGTTCCAAGCGTCCGGCCAAATGGACCTTGTTCGCAGGAATAACCATGCGGCCCGCCGCCACTTCGGCGCGAACCTGTTCGGCATCGAGTTCTTCACGTTGAGCGCAAAACGCCATCTCGGGCGTAATTTGACCGGATCTTGCAGCTTCAAGCTGAGTGAAAGACATGACATTCTCCGAGATTTGGTAAGTCGAAACGTTCAAATCATCATAATGTTTCATGGCTGCTGGACCAAGTGGGCTTTTCTCCGGCGCCGCGATGCCGCAAACCGCGCCCCGAATGCTCGCCATTTCCTTGGAACCTTTCGCTTGTTTGGTTCGTCTAAACGCGAAGAGGAAAATGTCGATAATGGGCGGTTGCAAGGTGGAGAGGAACCACCCGAAATTGCCCGATCGCAAAAGGGCAGCAGAGAACATGGCAGCGATTCCGTTTGATCCGATCCGCGCCAACCTGGCTCGTATGAACGGCTCCGATCCCGAAGCCAACGGATCATCTTCCCCGCCAAAAATGCATCGCATCCGCACCGTTCGGCGTTTGCAGAACGTTTCGCTGCGCACCGCCGCTCGACGGTTGGGCACGACGATCCGTCATGTGCGCATCCAGGAAAACGAATCTTCGGATCTGAAGCTCAGCGAGTTGTATCAATGGCAAGCCTTGCTGGACGTGCCGATCGACGAGCTGCTGGTGGAATCGGCCTTGCCGCTGTCCCGCCCGGTCACGCAGCGAGCCCAGTTGGTCCGAGTGATGAAGACGGCGACGGCGATTCTCGAAGCGGCCTCGAACCCCCAAGTGATTTGCCTAGCCGAACGACTTGTGGATCAACTGGTCGAGTTGATGCCCGAGTTGCGTGATGTGGGGCCGTGGCATGCGATCGGCCGCCGACGTGCCGCCGACGAATTGGGCCGGATCGCCGAGCAATGCTATTCGGACGATTCTTTCGACCCGCCCTCGACGGATGGCGCGGAATAAAGCTTGACGTTGCCGGAAGAATCAATAGAATAACGGGTGGGTTATGTGCTTCTGGCTTTATCGTTTCGTACGAACCGGCTCATTGCTTCGTACGAAGAAAGGCCCGCAGCCCTCTTTGCTGCGGGCCTTCGCTCTTTTCCCCCGTTTAACCGTCAGCCGTAGGCGTACTTCCCACTCCGGCCGTCCGCCCACATCACACGGCAACGGGCGTTTCGATGCTCTTGGCCAACCGCTTACGAGCCACGTGCAGACGCCGCTTGATCGTTCCCAGCGGCGCGCCGAACGTATCGCTCATCTCCATCAGCGTCTGACCCTGGATGTAGAACGCGACCAAGGTCTGACGGTCCAAAGCCCGCAGGCCCGCCAGTCCGGCTTGGAGCTGTGAACGAGATTCCTTATCCAATGCCGCGCTCAACGGCGTGCTCTCGTCCACGCAAGCCGCCGCCAGCGATTCCGGCTCTGCGGCCACTTCGGGACGCCGACGCATGACGCGGTTGATGGCCATGCGGTTGGCGATGGCCCGCAGCCATCCACCGAAACGCTCGGGTTCGCGCAACTGGCCGATCTTCTGAAGCGCTTGGACGAACACGTCCTGGCACACCTCCTGCGCCTCGCCGTAATGGCCGATACGGCGCAGAGCGATCGCGAACACCTGTCGCTCGAAACGCTCGAATAACTCACCAAACGCTTCGCGCTGGCCCGATTGAGCAGCCTGGACCAGGCGAGCGACCGACGCACTGCGCAGGTCGTCAACAACCAGTTTCGTCATCATCGGATACTCTCTGCTAAAGGATTGCCAATCTCCAACGTCCAAGCCCGACTTGTTGCGGTTCCATTTGCGGACGATGAACGCCCGCACGCGGAAACGGCAACGCACCAGCCGGTCCGACGCGAATCTTGTGCAGCAGCCACCCCTACTAGGGGTTTCCCAAGACGCTGATGCTATGCGGTCGATAACGGGTGTTTCACCGCTATCGAGCCACGGCATCGCCGCACGCCAACTGCTGCACACGACGGCCAGCGTCCCATGAGGCAGTTGGAATGGCGTCTTGACGCACAAGATGTCCTCCGGCGCGGTTCACAGGGCGTGCTTGGCCCCGCCGGTTGGACGAGATAGCGCGGGTCGGGGGAACTGTCGGCGCGCATCTGGACCAACGCATTGACCAGGGCGTCCTGCTGACGCTTGAACCAGTCATTGGTGTCGTTTTGGACCAGGATAAAGCACCGCATCACAGTCCTCCTCTGCGTTACCCACGCAGGCAGAGAGTAAAAACGGAAAGAACCCTTGAGGCGAATTCACAACACGCCATCAACGCGGCGTGTCACCCCACGGGATAATGATACCAGGAAAACGAACCCACAGCAAGGGTTTGGCGATGAACCAAAATGCCCCGCTAGCGGGATTCCCTCAGCATCCTTGTCTTGTAGACGACGCATCGGCCGAAAGGTTCGCGAGAAATCAGAAAAACTTCCGCACAACCGTCGCCCGGACAGAAAGCCGCCCTAAAGTGGGGGGGCGTTTGCGCCCGCTGTTGAGGCCTACGGTAGGTCGCCCCGAAGGGGCCGGAACAAATCAGCCCGGGGCAGAGCGCAGCGCCGCCCCGGGTTGGCTCTGACGTAACCGCTTGTTCCGCTGCATTGGTGACCGCTCTGACGTAACCGCTTGTTCCGCTGCATTGGTGACCGCTCTGACGTAACCGCTTGTTCCGCTGCATTGGTGACCGCGTTCCGGTGACGCCAAAGGCGTCGAACTCCAAAGCCCAAGGTCGCGGTACTCCGCGCACCTTGGGTTGCCGAGTCACAGGAGAGCGCCAGCAAACCCCAACGGGGTTTTACACGCTGGCATCGGCAGACTGTGGGGTTGTACTGCAATGGAGCCAGAAAGGCAAATGCGATAACACCCGAAAAGCGGGTCGTTTTGTAAGCTTCACCACAAATCGGTTAGCTCACCGAACGGCAACTCGATCTGGGAAAAACAGGATATCCTGATCCTGTATGGTGTTTTGCCTCGGTGGGGTTGCGGAAGCCTGGCATGCCCACGCCTCTGGTTATTGGTCGTTTGGCACAAATGCTGTCTTGGGTCTCTATTTGGCCTGATAGAGGTCTTCTCAAATCCCTCCGTACAAATTTGTGTCCCCAACATCACGCTATTCGCAAATCGTGACCTGGAAGATGGATCGAGTTGCGGACACTACCGACATGGGGTAAGCTATCGGTTTTGCGTAGCGATCACGAGACGAGTAGCGATGAACGCAGCGGCCATGGTCAGCAACGCGAAGGACAGCACGTCCCGAAGGAAGGCGGCCCAGCCATCCAGTACTTGATGGGTGGGAGATAGCGTTGGAGACGCGAGATGCCCAACAGCTCGATCGATTTCAAAGGTTGATTACGTTGCACACTTCAGCGCCGAGACCGGAGTGATTTGGCCGACGATAGCTGCCGCTCGTGCGAATGGCCTTCAGGTCCAGATGTCGCTTTTTGGGAAACTTCAGCAGTTCACATCCGACGACGTGGATGTGGTGGTGTTCGGGTCGCTGGCTCGAAGGGAATGGACCAGTGGCAGTGATGTGGACTGGACCATGCTGATCGATGGTCAAGCGAACCCGGAACATAGGGGAACCTCTCGCAAGATCGCTGAAGCGATCCGGGAATCCGGACTGCCCGCACCAGGAGCTGAGGGCATTTTTGGCAACATGGCGTTCAGCCACGAAATCGTGCATCACATTGGTGGACAAGCCGACACCAACCGAAATACCACCCAACGAGTCCTTCTGTCGCTGGAAGCAACGGCGCTGCGAGATCCCACAGACGAATTGGCGGGGCCCTACGCGCGCATGGTTCGACAAATTCTTAATCGATACCTAGTCAGCGATTCCAACTTTCACAGCCAGACCGACGACGAGTCTCGGATTCCAAGGTTCCTGCTGAACGATATCGTGCGGTACTGGCGGACGATGTGCGTGGATTTCGCCTACAAGGATTGGGAGCAGGCTGGCAAGAAATGGGCGATTCGCAACATCAAGCTCAGAACATCACGGAAGCTGCTGTTTTTTGCGGGCTTGCTGATGGTATTCAGTTGCTTCAAGAACGATTTGCTCAGGCGAGACGGCGAATCTCCCAACGACTACTTGCTGAACTTGCAGAAGCACTTGCTGAACTTTGTGCAATCGACACCGCTCGACATCGTCGTGTGGAGTCTGCGAGGGTTGGAAATGGACGCGCAGTGTCGCGACCTCTTCGGTGCGTATGAGGAATTCCTCAGCCGGATCAGCAAAGAAGCGCTGCGGGAACATTTGAGTAACCTGAACGAAGAAGCGGTTTACGGTGACGACGTCTTTCTGGAGTGTCGAGAGATCAGCCATCGACTGCAAGCCACTTTAAAAAAGATGTGTTTCGAGATGGACTCTCCCCTCCGGCAGTTTACTTATGAATACGGAGTGTTTTGAGATGAAGATCGGATTTTCAACCGGTAGCATCGCTATGGCCGATGTGCGTCGCGGTCTCGAGGTGGCGCGGCATCGGCGAGCGAAGGCCCTCGAACTATCTGCGTTGCGGGAAGAGGAACTGGATCCATTGCTCGAGTCGTTGGATCGACTGGAGGGTGATCTGACGCAGTTCGAGTACATCTCCTTCCATGCTCCCAGCAGACGCGTGCATTTCTCAGAGAGTGACTTCGTTGAGAAGCTTCGCAAAGTCGCCGAGCGAGGTTGGGCCATTATTGTTCATCCCGATGTGATCGAAGACTTTTCACTGTGGCGAAAATTGGGCGAGGCGGTTTGCATCGAGAATATGGATAAGCGGAAACCGACCGGACGCACAGCGGGCCAGTTGTGGGCCATTTTCGAGAAGCTGCCCGAGGCCACATTCTGTTTCGATATCGGTCATGCTCGGCAGGTTGATCCTACGATGCAGGAAGCCGAGACGTTGCTTCAACGCTTTGGCGACCGTCTGCGACAGGTCCACATGAGTCACGTCAACTCGCAGAGTCGCCACGAGCGTTTGAACTTCGAGAGCATCTGGGCATTTCAGCGTGTGGCCCATCACCTGAACGATGCGATTCCGATCATTCTCGAAACGCCGGTCAGGGCTGACGAAGTCGAAGACGAAATCGCGTCCGCAGAAAAGGTGTTTTCCGG
>SKKK01000325.1 GCA_007121535.1 Planctomycetaceae bacterium
ATCGCCGCGGGACTCAGCCAAGAGTATCCGCAGCGACCTCTCGAGCCCCTGGAGGTCCTCTCTCGCCTGCCGTCCCTGGAGTTCGTCAGTGTCGATTACCTTTGGGGGATGGAGGACCCGGGGACTTTCACCTGGACCGCGTACGATCTAGACGCCTTCAGCCCCCTGGAGCACCTTCGCTGGCTCAGCGCCCGCGGCTTGGGCATCAGCGACAATCCGCTCGACCCCCACGACGGCCTCGCGCCGCTTGCCAACTTGAAGAAGCTGGAGTACCTTCAACTGGGCAACAATCGCATTACCGACCCGAACCTCAACCAGATCATCGACATCCATCCGCTGGTAACGCTCGACAGCCTTCGCTGGCTGGAACTGGACAACAATCTTGTCAGCAACATCGACGTACTTCTAGGACAGTGGATCATCGACAATTTCCGCGACCCAAGCATCGGAGACTCGAAGGACCGGAGCGAGGTAGATTGGACTGGCTGGACGGGAGGATATCGGGTCGAGGGACCTGGTTGGACCGGAGACGAGAAACCGGACGCATACGGCGGCAATTATCAACTGGCGCCCCATCAGCACGGCGCCGGCGAGTCGTTGGCCGTTTACATGTTCAATGATCTCTACGAGGGAAACTACGACGTCTTTGTTACCTGGCCGGAGCACTATTCGCGGACAAATGAAGCCGTGATCGTGGGTGGCGAATCGAATAAAGCCCAGATCGAACGCCCATTCCAAAAGTCGTTTCAAGTCAAGGATGTTGCGGCGTTTGACGGTGGGGGCCAGACGGTGATCATCAACACCACCCCATCCCATTTGACGATTACTGTCGACGGTAATCATGTGGAGTTGTTCTACGGCCGTCCTTTCACGGCGAGTGTCATTGATGGCATCGCCACATTCTATGTCCCGGGCGACCTTTACATTCCCGCCGATAACATCCGCATCGTGGGCACCCACCCCATGTCGTTGGTTGTAGGCAACAATCTGGTGATTGCCGAGGGGGCCACCTTCGATGCATCGGCAGTCGGGGAAAATGGCAACGCGGGCGGGGGAAGTGGTGGTTGGCGAGGCTTCGGTGGCTCGGGGGCAACCGGGCAAGCTTATCATCACAACGGCGGCTTCAATGGAGTTGGTGGGTACCGTTCCGTGGGAAGCCCATTCGACGAAACGGGTTTTATTTCCGTTCCCCCGATGGCAGCGTTTGGTACGCGCGGTGAGGACGGAGGTCGAGGACTGAACGGCAACCCTAGTCCACTGAACAACACTAGTGGAGGAAGTGGCGGCGTTGGGCACAATAATGACTCTGGCGGCGGCGCTGGGGGGACTCGTGGCGTTTCTGGCGGTAGCGGAGGTGTTGGTGGCCCTGGCGGTACGGGAGGCGCGGGAGGTGCCGGCGGAACGTACGGCTATGGTGCGGTAGCGGTCGGGAGCACCTCAACAGGAAAACCAGGACAAAACGGCCAGCCAGGCCAGGCTGCTCCCACTACGTGGACCGGTCAACACGGAATTGCGGGAGCTATTGGCCAACGGGGAGAAGCTGGCACAAATAATGCGGCGGGCTTTAGCATTTCCGCGGGCGCTGGTGGAGGAGCAGGTGGAGGAGGACGTGGAGGAGGAGAAGGTGGCCAGGGCGGTGGAGGCGGAGGCGGGGGCGGAGGCGGTCAAGGAGGCCGCGGCCAGAACCGCAATCATCCTAGCGGGAACCCTGATGGCGTTCTCTATTACGGGCCGGGCGCTGCAGGACTTTACAGCAATAGCATTCAAGGCGGTGGAAGAGGTGGATATGGCGGTGATGGCGGGCGAGGGGGCGATGGTGGACACGGTGGTGGAGGGGGCGGCGCTTTTGAGATCATCGTGATTGGGCAATTTGACCTGGGGGGAACATACCTTGCAAGAGGAGGCCACGGTACCAACGGAAGCACTGGTGAAACCGGGAAGGAAGGATTCGGAGCAAGTGATGGCATAGCTCAGTCTCCAAGAAATCCCGTACCGCAAACCGGTCACCCGTCTGTTCTTTATCGTGGGAGTGGTGGCGCGCGAGGAGCTGGCGGAGATGGGGCCAAGGGCGGGAAAGGCGGCGACGGAGGCAGCGGCGGCGCGGGAGCCGGCGGCGCCGGTGGAACCGTCAAGCTGGTCGCGTCAGTCATCGACTTCGCTTCCGCCACGATCGACACGTCTGGCGGTATTGGTGGAGCTGCTCCACAGAAAGCGCCCGACGGCGGTGATGGCCGGTTCATCCTCGGGGCAAACAACCTGATCGATGTACATGAATACTTCAACATCAGCGGGGCGCGAACCGAGGTTTTCGCTGGGCAACTCGCCAAGAATCCTTTTCTGCCCGGGGATCCGCTGACGCCTACAATTGTCGGCCTTTACGGCGGCACCAAGTCCGAAAGTGGCGTTTTTGGAGGCGCCGAAGCTTTCGGGTTGCTTCACGACGGTCACAGCTTCATCGTTGCTACCGACCTGTTCGATCCGCAACTGCTGAACCGTACCGACGCCAGCGCCATGCTCGTCCGTATCGACGTTGGTGCCCATACCGATCCCTTCGGCAACGTCTACGACGGATACGACATGCTGCTGTTGGCCAACATCTCCGATTCCCCTCTCGACGCACCGTGGCTGGGCGTAGGAGATCGAACCCATCCGTTGGTGTTGGGTGGGTACGCCAACGATCCGCGATTCGGCGGATATGGCTGGCAATTCCCTGCGCAGCTTCACCCCGATCGAGTCTACGTCACGCTCGTCCCCAGTACTACAGACTCCATGATTCAGTTCGGCGCAGAACTGTACCGTGGCTCGGACGCGAATCCGGTACGACTTTCGGCCAGCTCCACGCTGACGAGCGGCGACATTCTGTACCTGACCCGGGCGAGTCTCGAAGAAGCCCTAAGACAACACTTGCCTCCTACCGGCGAAACATTTGCCGGCACGCCCTGGTACCATTGTGGTGCTGTCGGAGTCGTGGGCGATGCGAACGTGGCTCAAGGCGGTGCCACGTTGGAACTGCACAACGTGGGCGAAGGCAACCTTGCCGCTGACGCGGTGCGACTCCAGCGAGCCGTACTCGAACACCTCCAGGTGGTCAGCCTCCGTGGGAATCCGCTCAACAACGCGGCGCACGACTACATAATTCCCGGATTAACTGATCCAGGCGAAGGCGCAACGCGGCCGGGCGGCTATCCCACGCTCGTCGATGCCGTCTCTTACGACGTGAACCCGGACGCTCCATCGTTCGACAGTATCGCCCCACAGGTGCTAAGCCCCGGTCAGTCTGTCGAGGTGAGTCTAACCACTTCGTCCGGAAAGGCACCTGTCAGGTTCTCGGCAACGAGTCCTCCACATCTGGAGGTCTCGAGTGATCTTTCCAGCCTCCAGATCACAGCGCTCGATTCCTTCGTCGGACCGGCGGTGATCACGGTCACGGCTCACGACAGCCACAACGGTTTCGGCCGCACTTCAACGCAGAGAGTGCTAGTCGTTTCCGGGATCGATCTCGACGCCCCAACCTACGCCGGGCCGCCTGCGGAGGACGAATCTGATCCGTCCGATTCCGGAGATGATTCTGGCGGTGGTTCCGGTGGGCAGCTTCCAATTGACGGTGCGACTTTGTACGTCTGTGCGAGTGCCGACGCAGGCGGTGACGGCGCCTCCTGGGCAACCGCTTACAACACTCTCGAATTGGCTCTGTCCCATGCGCGGGCCGCCAACACGGTCCTTGGTGACGGTGACGACATCAGCCAAATCTGGGTCGCCGCCGGAATCTACACCCCGACTCACGACCGCTGGGGTAACGCCGAGCCGGAAGATCCCCGAGACGCCACTTTCTCGCTGGTCGACGGTGTTGCGATCTTCGGCGGCTTCGCGGGGGGTGAAGAAGCTCTGGGGCAACGCGAGCGCGACAACGAGGGGCAGTTGATCAATAACACAATCCTCAGCGGTGACCTACTCAACGACGACGATCACAGTATACCCGTCGAGGATTTGTTCGAGCACGAAACCCGCCAGGATAACGCGTATACGGTGTTATCGGGCCAGGACACGAATCTTGAGATCGTTGTTGACGGCCTCACAGTGACAGGGGGGAATGCCAATGGCGAACTGTGGCTTAGACGAAGCGCAGGTGGCGGCGTCTTGACGTTGCGTTCGATGGTGACGCTCATCGATGTGACAGTCTACAATAACTCGGCCGTAAATGGCGGGGGCGTCTATGCCGACAACTCGACGGTCATATTTAACAATGTGACGTTGGCGCAGAACATAGCAGAGGTGGGCGGTGGTATTCAGTCCTGGCGGTCCGAACTGGCGATTGCTGACACCACGCTTGCTGGAAACATAGCGGATGGAGGTGGAGGAGTTTTTGCAAATCAATCCGAACTGGCGATTGCTAACACCACACTCCACGGCAATTGGGCCGACAACGGTGGCGCGATAAACCTGCAACCATCCACGAGGATGACGCTTACCAATTCAACTATCACCGACAATTCGGCATACGTTGGCGGTGGAATTTTTGCGGCTTACTGTGAGGCAGTGCTCGCCTACTCAACAATCGTCGGCAACTCAGCGTACGGAGGCGGGGTTTATGCCGGCACCAACTCCACAATCACACTAGCCAACACGATTGTTGCCCAAAACACTTGGAAGGATTACAGACCGGATGATATCCGACAGGTTGAGAACAGCGTGGTTTCCGGGTCCTACAATCTTATCGGATCTGGCTGCTCGGGGATGGAGGGAATCGTCCACGGCAAGGACGGTAATCTCGTCGGCATGGGGATCGATCCGATGCTGTCGCCCTTGGGCTGGTACGGCGGGTCGACGATGACAATGCCGCCGCTGTGGGGCAGTCCTGCCATCGACGCCGGCGACCCTGATTTCGACCCGAACGCGTTTCATCCACCGTTACATCTCGATCAACGAAGTATGCCCCGTGTGGCCGATGGCCATGGGACTGGTCGGGCGCGTATCGATATCGGCGCTTGCGAATATCAATATCACAGAACACTTCCGATTACTGGTGGAATCTTGTACGTCCGTGCGACTGCCGAGCCAAGCGGTGACGGCGCGTCCTGGGCAAGCGCTTACAACACTCTGGAATTCGCGCTGTCCCATGCGCGGGCCGCCAACGCGGTCCTGGGTGACGGTGACGACATCAGCCAGATCTGGGTCGCCGCCGGAATCTACATCCCGACGCACGACCGCTCGGGGAACGCCGAGCCGGAGGATCCCCGCGACGCCACCTTCTCGCTGGTCGACGGCGTGGCCATCTTCGGCGGCTTTGTGGGAGTTGAGGAAGGCTTGGATCAACGCGAGCGCGACAATGAGGGGCAGTTGATCAATAACACAATCCTCAGCGGGGACCTACTCAAAGACGACGATCACAGTATACCCGTCGAGGATTTGCTCGACCATAACACACGTCAGGACAACGCCTACACTGTTGCATATGCCGACAACTTAAAGCTGAAAACCATCCTAGACGGCGTGACAATCAGCGGGGGGAATGCAAACGGCTCGAGGTGGGAGCGGGGGCGCGGTGGCGGAATCTATCTGTCAGCTTCCGCTTTGAGCTTCACACACACCGTATTCTCTAATAACTCGGCTAACACTGCAGGTGGCGGGGTCTTTGCCTCAGCCTCCAGGATGGTGTTCCACCATGCAACACTATCGGGGAACGCGGCGCTCGTCACGCAAGGGGACGGGTGGAATGCAACCCATGGCGGTGGAATCTATGCGTCTTCCTCCGTCCTCGTGATCGTCAATTCGACACTGTCAGCGAATACGGCAGGATTTTCGGGCGGGGGGGGCCACTTTGTCGGGTCCATGATTAGTCTTATTGACTCCAGGCTTTCCGCCAACTCTGCAAATACGTATGGCGGCGGTATACATGCTGTAAACAGGTCCGCGGTGACGGTCGCGGACACGACGCTGGCGGAAAATACGGCCGACATCGGCGGCGGGATCAGCGCGAATAGTTCGAGGGTCGCGCTTGCCAGTTCCACACTGTCCGAGAACGCGGCCACAGTCGGCGGGGGAATACATGGGGACAATTCCACCGTGGTTGTTGTCAACAGTGCCCTATCTTCGAATTCCGCGCGCGACGGTGGGGCAGTGGATCTGTGGGAATCGGAGGCATCGTTGGCCAATGCGGTGGTCCAAGGGAATTCAGCTGCGCTTTACGGTGGCGGCGTCTTTGCTCAATACTCCACGTTGACAATTGCCGAAACCACATTCGCTCGTAACGTGGCGGGCAGGTGGGGCGGCGGCATCTACGCAGTCACCACGCCGTTAACGGTTTCGAATTCAATCTTTGATGATAACCGGGCAAATGTTGGAGCGGGAATGGTTGTATCGGCGATGGCGATGCTCGTTGGCTCGACGTTTTCAAACAACGTGGCCGAGGAATGGGGCGGCGGTGTTCTCTTGATAGGTGAGTTGCATCTTTCCCACTCGACGCTGTCAGGTAACTCAGCCGAACAGGGCGGTGGCCTTGCGGTATTGGACTCCGTTGTAACTGTCTCCAACACGATCCTGGCCGAAAACACCGCCGCAATCGGTCCGGATGTTTTCCTCGAGTCGAGCACGCTCTCCGGCTCCTACAACCTCATCGGCGACGGTTCGGGCCAGACGGGTCTCGTCCACGGCCAAAACGGAAACCTGGTCGGCACCGCGGCCAACCCGATCGATCCGATGCTTTCGCCCTTGGGTTGGTACGGAGGGCCGACGATGACGATGCCGCCGTTATGGGGCAGTCCGGCCATCGACGCCGGTGACCCTGATTTCGATCCCTACGCGTTCGACCCGCCACTGCTTTACG
>SKKK01000697.1 GCA_007121535.1 Planctomycetaceae bacterium
GCATCCAGCGATTCACATCAGTCAAAAGGCAAGAGACGACGCTGCGAAGTACGGCGAGGATACGTTTGCGAACATCGCGACGGCTACGCCGTATTGGTGGCTCGTAGCGCATGGAGGGTGTGTAGGCTTGGTCCGCTTTTTTCTCAGTTCACCATCGCTTCAACGCCGAATCCCCACACGAGCGGACTCTGGTTGCTCGGTCGTCACAGGAGGTCGTTCGGTTTCCAACCCGGTCCCACCTTTTTTTCTCAGCGAACCACCGAAGAACAAGGAAGTGAACGTGTACTACGCCATTCGCCCCCTCATTGCCGTCGCCATCAGTTGCGGCTTGGCCCTCAGCGTTCAAGCAGCAAACCCCTGGAACAACCATCAGCTTTACGGCATGCCGCATCGCACAGCCACTCCTTACGGCACACCGTTGTCCACCTACCCGTCCCAATTAACGTCTCAACCGGCACTTCACGCAGAATCCGTTCAGCCGGCAAACTCGGCAGCGGCGAATCCTTTGTTGTTGAGCACATGGAACGACAACGGGGCCGAGCCGGATGGAATCGACGTTACGGAGAGCGAGAAGTTGACGTTCTTCGAGTACACATCGAGCCGTTGGTGGGTGCAGGCGGACGTCCTGGTCTGGGATCGCATCGGTTATGGGTGCGATCGCGTCCTAGCGGTGGACCTGGATTCCGGAGTACCGGGAGAGGACACGGTTCTGAGCGCCGGTGATTTGGGATTTTCGATGGAACCCGGTTATCGCCTCCTGTTCGGGTATCGCCCGAATCCGTGCCGGACGAAGGGCTGCTGTTACTCGTGGGAGTTCTCCTATTTCGGTGTCAATGGATGGACGGGTTCGGGCGTCGCCGCAGGGGATCAGAATCTGGCGATTCCCGGGATCTTGGGCTTTGCCACCAACAACTTCTTGTTTGCCGACGAGATTCGCGCGGTCTACCGCAGTCGGCTGCACAATCTTGAAGCCAACTGCATCAAATCCTGTTGTAGTGATTGCCGCACGCAACTCGATTTTCTGTTGGGGTTCCGCTTTATCGCCTTGAACGAAGATTTTTCGTTGATCGGAACCGACTTGCTGGAAGGCACCAGCAGTTATGATGTCTCGACAAACAACTATCTGTACGGTTTACAGATGGGCGGCCGCATGACGCAATGGATGGGCCCATGGGCGGTGCGAGTGACGGGCAAAGCAGGATTGATGCTGAACGATGCCGGGCAACGACAAACGGTGACCGATTTCCCGGATGATTTCGTGGTACGTCAAGTGTCCAGAGTCAGCGGAAACTCGGCGGCCATGTTGGGCGAGATCGAACTGACGCTGATGCGCCGCATCACGAACGTGTGGTCCATCCGCGGAGGTTACAGTGTCCTGGGGTTGGGCGGTCTTGCGCTGGCTCCGGACCAACTCGACTTCACGTTGACACCCACCAGCGGAACGGGCTTGGCAACGAACGGTTTCGCGCTGTTCCACGGGGCCCACGTCGGATTGGAAGCGGTCTGGTAAGCGGCCGGCCAGCGACTTGCTGGTGAAATCGGCGGAATGGAGGGGTGGCGTGTTCAATCCTTCCCGGTTTCGCCAAGGTTGATAAGCACCCGGCCACATATTTCTTACTGGAATCGGGCGAAAGGGGTCGGGAGTCGTTTTCGGATGACACGCCTCCCCTGTGGTCGATCCTTGCCCGAAAACGACTCCCGACCCCCTGTGGCCCCCATGCAAGGCTACCGCAATTGGCAAAAGACTTCTGGCCGGGTGCTTTTCGAATGGCTTGGACGCGTGATGATGTCGCGTGGATTGGGAGTTGAGCGGTGTGGGTTTGGGCGTTAAGATCTATCGAATTGACACGCAAGAGGGATTGTTTTGTTCAGATTTAGTCGGAGTTCGCATGTCGGTTCGAAGGCTGTTGGTCACATCCGCACTGCCTTATGCCAATGGCCCGATTCACATTGGTCACTTGGTAGAGTACATTCAAACGGACATCTGGGTCCGGTTTCAGCGTTTGCGGGGTCATCGGTGCATCTACGTTTGCGCCGATGACACGCACGGCACGGCGATCATGATCCGGGCTCGACAGGAAGGGCGAACCGAGACCGACTTGATCGCCGAGATGCAACAGCAACACGAGCGTGATTTCGCCGGTTTCGATGTTCTTTTCGACAATTACGGCAGTACGGACAGCGAAGAAAACCGCCGCGTTTGCCACGAGATCTGGCGGGCACTGCGCGATCAGGATCTGATCGTGGAACGCGAGGTTTCTCAGTTGTACGACCCGCAGGCCGGGACGTTTTTGGCGGACCGTTTCGTGCGGGGTACCTGTCCACGATGCGATCGACCCGATCAGCCGGGCGACAGTTGCCAGTGCGGCGCGACGTACACGCCCGCTGACTTGATCGACCCGGTCAGCGTCTTGTCGGGCGCACGGCCCGAGGTCCGCAAGGCGACGCATCTGTTCGTCCAGTTGGGAAAATTGCACGATTTTCTGGTCGATTGGACGCAGAGCGGTCGGCATTTGCAGTCCGAGGTGGCCAATTATTTGAAGGGTCACTTCTTGCACGAACCGCTGAAGGATTGGGACATTTCACGCCCCGCGCCCTACTTTGGCTTCGAGATCCCCGATAGTCCGGGAAATTACTGGTACGTCTGGTTCGATGCGCCCATCGGATATATCGCATCCAGCCAGCAATGGTGCGACATTCACGGCGAAAACCTGGATGACTGGTGGCGCAGCGAACAGACCGAGATCCACCATTTCATCGGCAAGGACATTACCTACTTCCATACCCTGTTTTGGCCGGGCATGCTGAAAGTAGCCGAATTCCAGTTGCCTACCAAGGTCCACATTCACGGATTCTTGACGGTGGGCGGCGAAAAAATGTCCAAGAGCAAAGGCACGTTCGTCAAAGCGTCCACGTACCTGAAGCACCTGGACCCGGCCTATTTGCGATACTATTATGCGTCCAAGTTGGGATCTCGCTTGGACGATATCGATCTGAATTTGGAGGAATTCGCCAGCAAGGTCAATTCCGATCTCGTGGGGAAAGTTGTCAATCTGGCCAGTCGTTCCGCAAAGTTTGTCGAGACGAGCGGACTGGCGTCCACCTATCCCGACGATGGCGGGTTGTTTGCTCGAGCGGCGACGGTGGGCGACGAGATCGCCGAAGCGTACGAGGGTTGCGATTTCGGCCGCGCCATGCGGCTGATCATGGAATTGGCAGACCGAGCGAACCAGTTTGTGGAATCGGCGGCACCATGGAAGTTGCGAAATGACCCAGCGATGGCCGACAGATTGCAAGAGGTATGTACCATCACCTTGAATCTCTTCCGCCAACTGGCCGTTTATCTGGCGCCCGTGTTGCCGCGTTTGGCCGAGCAGACCGGGCGCTTGCTGAACAACCCGATTCAGCATTGGAATGATTCGCAGACCCCGATATTGGGAAGTCGGGTTGCACGCTTTGAACACATGATGACCCGCTTGGATCGAAGGGATATTGAAAAGATGATCGAGGAGAGTCGAGAGGTGGAAGCATCGGAAGCAGCCCCCACGGCGGCGTGGGATGACAGTGGGCAACCCCTGTTGGACGAACCGCTGGCCGAACAGTGCACGATCGAGGATTTTTCGAAGGTCGATTTGCGAATCGCACGTATCGTGGCAGCCGAGGAGGTGCCCGAGGCGAAGAAGCTGCTGAAGTTGACGTTGAGTCTGGGTGGCGACCAGCGTCGCACGGTGTTCGCTGGCATCAAAGCCGCCTATTCTCCGGAGGATCTGGTCGGACGGCTGGTGGTCGCCGTGGCCAACCTGGCGCCGCGCCAAATGCGATTCGGGCTGAGCGAAGGCATGGTGACTGCGGCCGGGCCGGGTGGAAGCGATGTTTTTCTGCTGTCGCCGGACCAAGGCGCCCAGCCGGGCCAGCGAGTCCACTGATGCTGTCGCGATGGCTGGGCCGAATGGCCGACCGCCTGATTCTCTGCCCGACAACTCATGCGATCGAGGTCACCGACAGGAGGTGCCTGCCGCTGACCGTCGGTGAGGATCGCGTCGAGGTTTGGGAGCACGATGTTGGGCCGGTCGATCGGAAAACGGATGTGCTGGTGCTGAAGTTCCCCGGCACCGGGGGACGAGCAGAGTATTCGACGGACCAGCCCGCCTGCTTCTGGCCAGAACTGCGGGCTCGTTTGTGGACCGTCAATCCTCCCGGCTACGGGGGCAGTACGGGTCGAGCCAGTCTTGTCAAGTTGGCGCCGACCGCCCGCAAGGTCTTCGAGCAGGGAAAGCGAGAGGCTGCGGGGCGTCCGCTCGTGCTGTTCGCCAACAGCCTAGGCGGTTTATGTGCGCTGTATTTGGCGGCTCGATTTCCCGTGGACGGTCTGATTCTCCGCAATCCTCCGCCTCTGCGGCAAATCATCATGGCGCGATTCGGCTGGCGCACCGGGTTGCTTGGGGCTAGGCTGATCGCTGGTCAAGTGCCCGAGGAGTTGGATTCGTTGGTCAACGCGCCACGAGTTCTAGCGCCGGCCGTCTTTCTAATGTCCGAACGCGACACCATCGTGCCCCCGAAATATCAGCGTCTGATCCACCAAGCGTACGGCGGCCCCAAAAAAGTGGTCCCTTTGAAGAATGCGAGTCACGCTACGTCGTTGACTCCCGACGACGTCAGCGCGTATCAAGAATCGCTCGCTTGGCTATGGTCTTCGATCGTTGCGAGTCGCACATCCTCGAAGTCTGACTCGGACCACCGCTAACGCATGTCCAACGCCCGCTACCGGGCGACGGGCAGCAGATAACACAAAACCGCTGAAGAAAACCACCGCTCGCCATGCCTCAGAAAATCCAATCGTTGTTGAAAGAAACCGGTCTGGAACTGCGGTTTCGCGCTCGGACGATCCGGCTACCGGTCAGTGTTCGAAATCCACTGCCGCACCAGCGGCCTCGACTTCGAGGCGCCGTCCAAGAGGTCGCGTAGCGACGACCGAATTCTTACCATCAAGACCGGTCCCGACGTGCGACCACCAGCGTTTGATACGGCAAAGCTGACGAAAACCTGAAAGCGGCCTCGGGCCAGCGCACTTCAAAACACAACAGTCACTGGCGGAAGAACCGCCAATACCGGTGCCACCGACAAAATAAATCGCAGCCCGCTGCTGTTTCTTTCGATCGGTGGCCCCCTTTTCTTCTGTTGGGAACACTCGAAACGTCCTTACCGTAGCCGTATCATAGGGATGAATACAGCCTCCCAAGCTACGATGGTGAAGGATATCAAGAACATCGCCAGTAGCCATGCAACATGGCTCAGCACAACCACCGCACCTTCCGCTCGCCGGAGTACGAGTACAATTCCTAGCGCCAGAACGGAGGACGGTACAGCCCAAACCATGTGCTTGTATTCGTACAATGCTAAGGCTGCAGGTGATAGCACTAGATTCGTTTCGGGGGAGTCTTCCAATGTAAAGCGAACGAAGCTAAAGTGGCTGTACATTAGTACGAACCAACTTGAAATAAGCAAAGCCGCCACGGAACTCAAGACATGAAGCGCACATCTACCGGTACTCATTCAAATACTCCGAAAGACTTTTCATCGGCCGGTGGGTGCTCCACATCGTTTACTGTCCCCCTGTGGCAGGAAATCCTCGAAGCGTGAGCGGTCCACTTCAGAGCAGCGGGGACCCGATAACCCAATGGGTACCAAGGCTCAACCCGCCCCCTATGCTGGCGACTCAATCGGCCGCGGAACGCCCATGCGCGTCCAGCCAAGCGCGCAGGTCATCCAGCGACCGGAAATCCAACCGGAGATCGTACAGGTTGCGCACCAGTTGCCATTTGGCCCCGTAACGCCCGGTCGGATCACCGGCGGTACGCAACGCTGCGATCTGGGCGCGAGTCACCTGGATTCCTCCTGTGGTCAACCAGTGCTGCTGCCAAACCATCACACAGCGCTGGCCCCGGCGTTTCACCGTTGTCCCGTAGCTGCCATTATCAGGCAGGGCAGTTGCGGCCGCCAGCGGCCATCCCGTTCACGCGGTGGCAGCACGGCAGCGAGTCCGGAATCACTCGTTCGAATCTCGAAGAGTGGGTGATGACCGCCTGCCGGGACAAAGTTCGTCTGGAGATCATCCCGTACTTCGAGATCATCCGTGACGTCGAGCCGGGCAAGGACGTCGCCGTCGTCCAGGTCGAACATGGCTGGACGGTACATTGCGTCTGGTAAAACCAGCACCGCACGTACACCAGAGTCCGTGATCCGGCGAGTGGAAAGCTGGTGTTCAAGCATCGCGAACCGGCCACGGTCGATCCCGGCGGGGCTGCTGTGATCGTTCCGCCGGAGATCGTGGAACCGAGGCAAACGTGTTGAATGCGTCCGGCTAGTGGAAGTTGACCGATTTCGGCATCTCCAAGGATCTCAACCGCCTGATAACGCAGAAAACGTTGCAACAACACGGCACCTTGGGATACGCACCTCCCGAGCAATTTCAGGGCTGCGCAGCTCATCCCAGTGCCGACATCTACTCGCTGGGCAAGATCCTGGTATTTCTGCTGACGGCGCAAACCGACATGGACCGGGTCGCCTATTCCGTCTGGCGCGATTTGATCGTCGACTGCATCGAAACAGATCCTGAACCACGACCGGACATCACATCCATGCTGACCAGGTTGCAGATGATACGGACTTGAACGCAATGCAGTCGGGCGCTAGCCGATCTTTTGTTTCAGCTCGGACAGCAGATTCAGCGCTTTGCCGATTTCGGCCTTTTGCCGTTCCGGTTCCTGAGGGATTTCGCGTTCGATGGTCAGTGGCCCGGTGTAGCCGAGA
>SKKK01000154.1 GCA_007121535.1 Planctomycetaceae bacterium
CGAGCCAACAAGATGTCCAAGAGCCGCGGAAACGTCGTGAACCCCGACGAGATCGTTCAGGACTACGGCGCCGATGCC
This sequence comes from Planctomycetaceae bacterium, assembly GCA_007121535.1. Classification (GTDB taxonomy): domain Bacteria; phylum Planctomycetota; class Planctomycetia; order Pirellulales; family Pirellulaceae; genus SKKK01. Next base: position 79 of record SKKK01000154.1, read on the forward strand.
CTGCGATTGTACGAGATGTTCATGGGACCCCTGGAAGCGACCAAGCCGTGGAGCATGGCGGGGGTGAACGGCGTGCGGAACTTTTTGGATCGCGTCTGGCGAATGATCGTCGACGATCGAAGCGAGATCGTCCAGTTGAACCCTGCGGTACAGGCCGTTCCCTTGAATGAGGAACAAAACCGAGTGCTGCACCGCACGATCCGCGAGGTCACTCGGGACACCGCCAACATGGAATTCAACACGCCCATCGCTCGGATGATGGAGTTCGTCAATTTCTTCAGCAAGCAAGAGGTTCGACCGCACGGCGCGATGGAACGTTTTATCCTGTTGTTGTCACCCTACGCACCGCATATCGCCGAAGAGCTGTGGCAGGTGCTGGGCCACGAATCGACGTTGGCCTACGAACCGTGGCCCGAGTTCGACGAGGCATTGACGAAAGAGAATACGATCGAGATCCCCGTCCAAGTATCGGGCAAAGTCAGGGCTCGCGTGCGCGTCCCGGCGGATGCGAGCGAAGCCGAGATCGAAGCAGCAGCGCGAGCCGACGAAAAAGTCCAGCAGTGGATCGGCGACAAGCGAGTTCACAAAGTGATCGTCGTACCAGGCCGGCTGATCAATTTCGTGGTCAAGTAGTCGGAATTCGCAACGATACGGTCTCGCTTCTATGCCTTGGCGTTTGACGAGGCGTTGTGGTTAAACGCAATCGTGCCACAGATGATAGATCCTGATGTCGGTGGCCGGGCCTTTTCCATCCGGCCAGGGAAAAGTGCGACGATGCTTGCTGAAGTGAATCTTTTCTGTTTGTGCGTCGGCGGCAACGGTCGATGCGCCGAGCGGCTGGGGAAGTTGGATCGTGCCCAGCGCAGTCATGCGCTGCGGCTTGCTCATCGCGGGAATCAAATGGCCAGCGATGGTTCTCCCGTCGCGAGCGTACGCCACCATCATGCCTTCCTGCATCGCCCAAGCATAGTCACCGGCAACAAAGCGGATGATGCCCCGATCGCAGTAGTCGCCTCCTGCGGGATGTACGCGATCCACGGGTTTGCATTCGACGAACAGGGCGTCGAACTCGGACACCACCATCCGTGGTTCGGCATCGTCGTGCCGGAGTTTGAAGCACAGATCGGGAGTCTTGGTCAACCGTGTTCCGTCGAAATTCGCGGCTTGTCCTTGTCGGACAACAGACTCGTAGGTGCGCCGGTTGAAACCGGGAACGCTGCCGTTCTGCCGGAGGTTGTTCTCCAGGACGGCACGCAGCGCCGCCGTCACCTGATCTTCCTTCGCTTCGGATAGGGAGAATCCGTTTTGCCGCAGGATCTCGAACGCACGACACAGTACGCGTTGCAACAACAGGATCACCGGTAAATCGAGACGCGGGTGCGGGAGCCGATAGTGCTCTGGCGAGACGCCAAGCGTGAAGAATCCGGCCTTCGGAGTGGTACTCATGCATCCTCCGGCAGTCCGCACGCGCCGAGATGCTCTCGGACGATGTGCTGAGCGCAAAGTCGGGCACGCGTGATCGTCCACCACCGTTGCCGGTTCAGCAGCCCGAGCAGCAGGCCGCTCTTCCGCGGTGCATGCACGACGAGCCGGCTGCAGCCGCGTTCGTTGGCCACTCGCATCGCCTCGCGCATCAAATGGGCATTCGTTCTGACGTTTTCCGCTTCTCGAGCGACGGACAGGAAGAACCATGGTTCTCGCCACGAGTCCGGCTGGAATGTTGCCTCGCGCACGGAAACATGTTCGCCGCAGACGTCGAAGTACGGCTCCAACGATTTATGCAACGTTGCCAAGAATGGCGCACGCGAATCGCGGGTTGTACCATCCAGCGCGCTTCGACCCGCCCGGCGATACGAAGCGGCGGCAAACAGCGTGTCTTCCGCGACCTGCACGGCGTCCGCATCAAGGCCGTAGAGTTTGAAAAGGAACTCGTTGATCTCGCGCCACGGCTTCCGGGCATCTTCCTGCAGCCGTTTCGCTAGGCTACGGATGGTCGTTTTCATTGCCTTGGGCAGGGAGGCGATATCGGGGAATGGCAGCGCGTCGAATTCCTCCTTATTGAAGGTCTGACGATCAAAGCCGCTTCGACGGCTTGTCATCAGGCAGAAGTATTCGAATAGCGTCGAGTGCGAAAGGAGGTAAATCAGCGCGGCCATGGTATCTGCCTCCGGGTGCCCGGCACAGGAGTAGCCGTAGTAGCTTTGAGAGAAGGCTATCGCCTGGTTGGAAAGGTAGGCGCGTGGTAGCCTTCTGTCTTGGCCTGGTGACTGAGGGATGATCACGAGTGGATGTCTGTATAGGTATTCCGTCCTTGGCCGATTGGCTGTTCGCACTCCATACCGCTCGTAATAGGTGATCAAGTTGTCGAACGGAACCTTGAACTGGCGAGCCTCCGACCGAAAATCAAGCAATTCGGCCAGGAATTCGGCGGGCTTCTGAGGCAGCCCCGGTGATCGGTCGTAGCCCTTCCCGGTCTTGTCCCCTGGCCTGTCCCACTTAGCCCACTGAACGCCGAGGCTCTCGTTGCCAGCATTGAGAAGGGATTCCATGACTTCCACGTCCAGCCATGTTCCGAGCGACAAAGTCTTCAGCACCCACGGCTGTTCCTCAATGCGTGCGGTGCTGATCGGATGCGCGAGTTCGTAGTCGATGCGGAAGCGTCCTTCGCCGTTCAGATCCGGTTCGTAGCTCGGTGCGGCATATTGAAACCGATGCCCAACCCCCGGAACTCTATTGCGCGCGAAGAATACGCAATAGGGCATGTCAATGCCATCCCATACGGGTGTCTTCCGCAAGTCCGCGCCGTTGATCAGTCCGGTGACCTCGATGCTCCGCAAGATCGCACGCCATGCTTCGAACCCTTTGCCACTGGTGCGTCCGAACAGCCGTGCAGGCGTTGCGAGTGCAATCACACCGCCGTCCTTGGCCCATTCCGTTGCTCGCCAGAGGAACGGAAGATCCGGATTGTTGTCCGGATTCTGATAACGTTTGGCCAGGCCGGTAAAGCCTCGGGCGGTCAGCACCCGGCGTCCAATTCCGGTGAATTCCGCGTTAACGGCACGAATGGCAGAGCGGTGTTCTTGCGTTTCCGTCTCGCCCTCGCCTTCCTCCTTCCGGACGCGCAGACGCGTCCACGGCGGATTGCCAATGACGATGTCAAACGTCTTGTCATGTCCGGCGGGAACGTCAGGTCCGAGACTGCCGAGCGGGAAAACGACCGGCTTCGGGTCCGCATCGCCTTGGGCACCAAAACGATGCAGGACTTCGCCACGGAGATTCCGCGGGAACTTGAGGGCCTGCGGCGGGCGCTGCGAGGCGTTCAGTTCGATGGCCGTGATGTAAAGCGCCAGGGCGGCCAATCGCAGTGCGGATTCGCTGACATCGAAGCCGCGGATCTGGTTGTACAGGATATCCTGAATCACGGCCGTCCTGGGCCGCTGCTCATCCCGCAACCAACGTTCTCGTACCAGACGACGGAAGGCGAGCACGAGGAAAATGCCAGCGCCACACGAACTGTCCAGCACTCTTGCCTCAGCGGGATCGTTCACGGCGGCAAACGCCTCGTCGACCATCAATCCCGCGATGGTGCGCGGCGTGTAATGGACGCTCATGTCGCGGGCCGTGCGCGGGTCGGCGCGATGACTGAAGCTCTCATAAACCTGGCTCAGGACGCCGACGGGGATGTGAGCGAAGTCGAGGTCGCCCCAATCGATCTCCGTCTGCAACGCGTCCCCCACGGCGCGCCAGCCCCGCAGAATCGCGTCCAGGTGGGTGAAGATCCTCTTGCCAGCCCGTTGCCCGATACGTCGATAAAAGCGGAGATACGCCGCTTCACGGGTCGCTCGGTCATCGAGCGGGATCGATTCGTCGACAAGCGGCAGGAAGTCGCCGTTGAATGTCGCATCGAGCCACGCCGAAGTCTGCGCCGCCTTCTCAGCCGTGGAAAAGGCGTCCTTGAGTTCCGCTGCCGCCGGACAGATGCCATCCGGGCCCGACAATTCGTTCGCCCGCACGATGTCACGATCGATCAGGAAACGGAAGAAGAGTGCCCGGCCTGCCATCGAGAGGACCTCGATCGCGTCGATACGCCCCTTTCCTTCCCGCGGCACGAACTCGTTCGTTGTCCGAGTCAGTAGCTCGAAGATTTTGCGATAGACGAAGTCGGTGCCGCGCAGCCTGCTGTTTTGCTCAAAGGTGCCATGCACGAGACTTTGGAAAAAGAGCGGCGCGGTCTCGCTGCTTCCTTGGATCGTTGTTACCGGCCGCGTATCGGCCGACTCGTGGAATCCGATCGGAAAAATCTCCAGCGAACCGATACGCAGCACGCCAAGCCACGCGGGGTCACTGCGGTTCGCCAGTTGCTGCCGCACGTCGGCCAGCGAAGCGTCATCGGTGATTGACGCTCCACAGCCATCCACAATGTACAGCAACGCGGTGCCTTGATGCTCAGCAACTGCCGTGAGCGACGGCGACTGATTGCTTCGCGTGGGAAGCAGGTCAAGATAGTCGAGTTGCGCCGGCGTTGAGAGCCGTTCGTCGAGACGGACGAAATCCGTGCATCCGTAATCGGCCAAGCGTTTCGCCAACGGTTGCGGTTCGACAGTAACGTTCCCCGTTGACATCCGATGGCACCTCCGTGCCGAACGAGCAAATTCAGTATCGTTTCACGAGTCCCACAATTCCAAATGTCAAAAAGCCGCAAGCAAGCGCGAGTTCTCGGGATACCCGCGTCCCCTGGGAGGACGATGGGACGGATTGCTTCGCCTCCTTCGCCGCCGGCTGCGTTGCGGTTCAATATAACCGATGCGCCGGAGCGGTCAATGTACGGTTGCAATTTTGTGTTCAATTGTTCACAACGTGGGAATGGCCTGCGTCTTCATTCATCTGCGCCGTTCTGTGCGTCTGCGACTTGAACGCTTGAACGTTCATCGTGGCTGCAGGTGACTGGCCGCGTTACGCGATCTCCAGGACCCGCTGGATTTCCGGGCGGCCGTATTCGGCTTCGCCCGTCAACACCTGCAGGTTGTCCAGGATCTGTGCTTCACCCCCTCCGTGCGTATGACCGCACAGGACGAGCAACTGGCAGCCGGGGTTGGATTCGGCGGCTTGCAGCAACACGTCGCCCACAGCTTTGCAGGAAAAGTGCGGCAGCCAGTTGTCGTCACTGATCTGCTGTTGATGCCAGGTAGCTTCGCGAAACGGCGGGACGTGCGTGATGGCGATCACGTGCTTGTAACGCCCCGTTACCGCTGCCAGTGCCTGCTGGAAATGCCTCGCGGCTTCGTCGCCCAGGTCCTGCAAAACTCGACGCAGGCTTTCACGCGGATGGCTGACCTCACGGCGCCAATGTGTCAGTTCCTCGATCAATCGATAGTCGTTCAGCATGACGGTTGAGCCCGGGAAATCTCCCAGGCGTGCATCTGCCCAACCGTCGTGGCCGATGATGGCCGTCTGAGGCGAGAGTTCCACCGCAGTGGTCGCGCTCAGATAGGTCAGGTGCGGCGTCTGTGCCGCCCGTTGCGTGATGGCCGATCGAATCTCCAGGATCGAACCGCGATAGAAGTCGTGGTTCCCTAAGACGAAGAAGATCGGTCGTTGCAGTTGATCCTGCATTTCGCACAGATACGCTTCCACGTCGTGGCTCTCTCCGATATCTCCGCTGATCGCCACGGCGTCGGCCGTCTCCGACAGCAATTCCAGAAACCGCTGTCGCCCAGCCGCATTGACGAAATTCAAATGGATGTCCGTGGTCCAGGCAAGTCGCATGGGGGTTTCCCCGTTCTGCTAATGTTCTGAGTGTTCGCGTTGCCGTTCGAGCTGCTGGGATTGGACCATGGCAACCTCCCATCGTGCAACCCGAAATCGCACATCAAGAAAAGGCATCCACCCGCCTCAGGCTTATTCGAGCTTCCTTGAGACGTACGTTACGGTAGATCAAAAACTCTGGGGATTTCGCGCAACGGGTGCCAAAAGCACCCAACTGAATCACAGGAAACGCGTAGCCTGGGCACGCATCCGGCTCCGAAGGTTCGAGCAGAGATTGACGTGTATCGCCATAAGCGTTAACCTCTACGCGTTCGTGACACTGCCGCCGGGCTTCTGGAAATGGTCCGTCCGGCGTTTATTTTCCCCTAGCAAAAACCATTCGGAAAGCAACATGACTACAGAGATTCCCATGCCCACGGCTGTGTTTCCCGACTTGGAGGGCAAGCTTGTCCTGATCACCGGCGCTGCTCGAGGGATCGGCCGGGCAATCGCCGAAGAATTCGCCAAGCAGAAAAGCCACCTGATGCTGGTGGATTTGGACCCGAGCATCGAGCAGACCGCGTCGGAAGTTGCCAGTACCTACGAAACCAAGACCGATTTTCGCATCGCCAACGTGACCGATTCCGCTCAGGTCAAAGAAGTCATCGACCAAGCTGTCCAGCCGTACGGAAAGCAAATGTATGTGCTGGTGAACAACGCGGGGATCACCCGCGATGGCGCCGCCATGCGAATGTCGGACGAGAATTGGGACGCCGTCATCTCGACCAACCTGACCGGCACGCATAATTTCTGTAAGGCCAGCATCCGCTTCCTGCGAAAAGCCAACGGGGCCATCGTCAATATCAGTTCGATCAGCGGCCAGATCGGAAATATCGGACAGACGAACTACTGTGCCGCCAAAGGTGGGGTGATCGCCTATACCAAGGCGTTGGCCATCGAGTATCCGGGCCTGCGGTGCACGGCCATTTGTCCGGGCTTCATCAATACGGACATGACGGCCCGATTGCCGTCAGACGTTTGGAAGTACGCGACCGCCAAGACCAAATTGAGACGGGCCGGCGAGGCCTGGGAGATCGCCCAAGCCGTCGTGCGCAGCGCGACTGCTTACGGCAATACCTACGCGCCGTGCGCCGTCGTCACAGTGGCAGGTGGGATGGAGTTGGGAGGCTGAGACATGGAAACGGCGGAGGCGAGACAATCACTGGTTCGGGATTTTGTGCTGGTCGCCAACCAGTCGAATGTCCTGCCGCTGAGCGATTACTTTTCGCAGTACGTCAAAGCGGGCGGCGAGGCGGACGTGGATGATTTTCGTCTGGTTCCGCTGACTCCGCCCTCCTTGCGGTTTCTGATGACCACATCGGATTGTCTGACCGATTGCATGTTCGAACTGCAGTCGCGATACCAGCAGTTCATCCCCAGTGATTGGGGTGGACACATGGAAAAGGGCTGGCGCGACCTGGCGGTGATCGGATTCAATGTCGAATCGGGACCGGTGCTGGAAATCGAAGAGGTCCAACGAACGACGGGTTATCCTGAGTGGGCTGAGCCAAAATGGAGCGCGCTAAACTGGTCGCAACTCTTGATCCGCGCGGTGATCGAGTTCGGTCGGGCCTGCGGCGCGCGGCAAGTCCATCTGATCCCCGCCAGCCGTTATCCACTGGGGCGGGACGAGCAGAATTCCGCTGCATTGCTGACAGAGCTTCAGCAGCATTATGACGACAGTGCGCGGGCGATAGGCTTCGAATACGACTCGAATCGCGATCGATTCACGCTGGTCTTGCAGCCTGATTGATCTGCGACCGATCGAACACGCCGTCCTGGCAGATGGACGCGTACTGCCCGAAGAAATCCGGGGGCGGATCGGTCGGTGGCCAGAACTTCTGTTGACGGACCGCCCGTACCACGGATCGTGCGACTTCGTCCGCTTGGTGGAGATCCTGCGATTCCCACGGAGCGAAAGCCACGTCGATGCTGCTCACATCCTTCGGCAACAGCAGATAGCCCAAGCGAACCGGCTGAGCCAATCCGAGGCTGGTGACCAAATGCCGGTACAGCGGCAATTGCAGGTCCACCCACTGCCCGGATCGTCGATGCACGGCGTCCGGAGTCTTCGCGGAATCCGACGTCTTGTAGTCCAGGACGGCGATCTCACCCGTATCGCCGTTTACGTCGATGCGGTCGATCCGGCCGCGCAGCAGGAAAGGCTGGTCGTCGACGGTGAATTCGACGCCCGCCGGATCGCCCCTGGGAACCTCGACGTGCTGAATGCGCCATCCCCGCTCCACCCAACGGGCTTGAAACTCGGCGAAACTCCTCAGCCGCAGGCGTAGCTGTTCCACCTGGACAGCGACCGCCGCCATCGGTCGCTCGCCAAACAACTGGGCCACCCGTTGGTCGAGCAGGCTTTCCAAGAATCGCCGGACACGTTCGGGATCGGTCGATTCCCGGAGCGGATCGTTCCCGAACCGGTACATGACGTCGTGCATCAGATTTCCGAACGATGCACCGTCCAGTTCCACCGCCCGATCATCCACCGCTTGCAGCCCCAGCACGTGTCGCAGGTAGAAACGATAGGGACACGCCAGATAATCGCGAAACGCTGTCACTCGCATGGCAGTGATCGGTTGGTCCAAGGGAACCGGTCGCGGGATGGGGAAATCCGGACGCTGCCGCGTTGCCTTCAACACGCCGTCCAGCGGAGCCAAGTCGTGGAGCGGGATCGGCGGCGAGAAGAACCTCAATGCGCGTTCCGCCAGCGTGTGCGCGTCGCAGGCGAACAGCAGACGACTGGGAATCAGCGGTTCCCCATCGGTGTTTCGCCTGGTCACAATCGCTTGAAAATGCTGACGAGTGGCGGTCAGCACGCTCAACGCATAGGCATCTCGCGCGTACCGCCGCTGGTTGTCCTGCAAACCCAAGCGACTGCGCAGCGCGTCTGGCAAGAATGGATCGGCGTCGATCGACGAAGGCACCAAGCCTTCGTTCAATCCGCAGACGATCAGTGCCGGTGCATCATCCAGAATCACTTCCAGCCAACCGGCCAGATGAATAGCGCCAGCGTCGGTGGGTACGGGTACGGAATGCGATTCCATTTGATCCAGCACCAATTGCAGCATATCGGCGGCCGACAGGCATGGCATCAACCGCTCGGGGATCGTTTCGATCTGCTCGTCCAGCACCTCCTGCAATCGACGCAGAACATGCACCACCATCCGTTGCGATGCATCCTGTTGGTTCCAGTCGCGACCACCGTAGACAGCCGTGACGAAGGATCTCAAAGGATTTGCCCATTCGATCATCGGACGGCGTGACGAATCAAACACCTGCAGGCATTGTTGGATCTTCGCGTACGCGTCGGCCACTGTGGGCTGGCCGGTATCGCGGCGCCAGGCGGTTCCCAAGCGATCGGGCAGATGTCGATTGTAGTCGTCATCCAGATCCGCCAGCCACGTTGGGGCGACGCCCTGCTGCTGGAGGTACCCATCTGCATCCGGATGCCGTACCAGAGCGGCGAAATCCGGATAACTGCCCGATCGAAGAAACGCCAAAGCCGCCGCGATCAGCCGGCAAGGCGCTGTCCGTGACATCGGCACCCCGGCGGCGTATCTTGAGCGGATGCCGCATTGCTGCAAATGACGTTGGATCAGCGGTGCTGCGGCTTCCTCGGCCAGTCCGATGGTGATCTCGTCGGCTCGAAAGCGGCCCTCGAAGTCCGCCAAGCATCGGGCTACACGATCGGCTTGCTCCGCCGGTCCTTCCACGACGTGAACCGAGTGACGGGGCAGGTCGATTTTCACCGCTGACCAAGCCGCGGGGATCAAGCACCCGTGACGGTCGAATCGGTCTTGCCAGGACTCGGGAGCGAACACCAGGGCTGTGACCCGATCCGCCACCTGATCCAACATCTTGCGCAGCAACTGCGGCATGTCCACCGTGCCCACCAGGATCAAATCGCGATCCGTGTGGCATTCCCGCTGCTCGATCGCGACCTGACGTGCCATCTGGACATCCCATAGCTCCAAACGGTCCAGCATCCGCAGGTAGGCTTGTTGCAGGTCGTGCAGGATCGACCAGCGCGACCGTTCGGGGAAACCCTTCATCTGCTGACCGCGTTTTGCCACCTGTGCAAAGTCCATCCCATCGGCCGCCACTTCCTGGTACAACCGCCAAAGCAAACGACCATATTCCAACCATCGCAAATCGTCGTCGTCGGCCGGCGGCGCCAGGATGCTTTGCACCTTGTCGCGATCCCCGTCACGCAAGATGCTTGCCCACGCTAGTTGTTGGACCAGATCCGTCGCGAACGGGCGTTGCGGCAGATAAAGTCGCTCGGGAACTCGACCCACCGTCTCGATCTGCGGTGGGGTCAGCCGGATCGCTCGGCGCTGGCTGGACTGGACCAACAGCTCCAGTAGCCGCCGACCCGCTTGAGCGCCCGGTACCACGACCAATACCGGGGACAGATCCAAAGCGGCCCCCAACCCGTAGCGAAACGCCAAATAATCTGCGGCCAACGGCAGGCTCGCCTGCTGCAATCCCAAAAACTTTCGTTCGATCGTCATTTCCGTCTGTTCGTGGTAGAACTTTCAAGGTCTTTGCAAAACGGCAAGCTCCTCAAGTGACCATTCCAACCGTGCTTTCATCGTATCCTATTGCTGCACAACGTGTTACAGCGATTCTTCGAAAGTCATCCCAGTTTGGCACGCAGCGTGCATTCCACACGAATCATCAAAGGGCAGGGCTGGTTCCATCGAAGGCTACTTGAGGAAACTCAACCGGTTTCAAGGAGTGTTATCATGTTGGTACTCACACGGAAGCTGCAGGAAAAAATCCACATTGGCGATCAAGTTACAATCACGATCGTGCGAATTCAAGGGAACACGGTCCGTGTGGGGATCGAGGCACCCAAAACCGTGCGGGTCATTCGGGGGGAGATCGCGGTAGCGGAAACGCCGGATGCTGAGTCGGTTCGAGAGCCGCGCGAAACGGCGAACGATCTCGTGCTCCAGGTGTCTGACGAGAGTTGGATGGAGGAGGGCGCCTCGGAAACGGCTGCACCGCAAGGCGTGGTCCGTCATCGCCCACCCCGAGGTTTGGTCGGGCGAGTACGATCGCCGAACGGAAAGTCGAAACGCTCGCAACCCGAAGCCGAAAAAGGCGACGGGGGTCCTTTCTGGCGTGATGAGTCTGCCGTGGCTTTAGGCACTCCCAGGATGGTAGTCTAATCACCCGGCCGGGTGCTTACGGCCTCTCAGCGATCTCGTTACGGATCTGCGGCTTCCAACTTGGTGAGATCTTCGACTCCGGCCAAATCGGCTAACATCCGGGTGTATTCTCGCAGTTTCGTCTGCGGATCCTCAAGCTCCGCGCGAAACTCGGCGCAACGGGTCGCGTCGCCAAATGCACCTTGCAGCGACAAGCGGTGCCACTTGGCGGTAAACGGTCGGACGATCTGATTCAGCACGACGATGGCCAGCTTGGTGAACTCCTGGCAGGCGCGTCCATGACGTTTGATCGTGGCGCGAGTCAAACCGAAGATCGCGTAGACGCTGTCCAGAGCCGTTTTTTCGTCGCCCTGTTCCTGGGGCAGGGGTTGCGTGGTAATCCGGGTGAGCAATTCGATGTACAGTTCCCACGCTGCCTCGCGGTCAACCTCCTGAGGCGTCCATTCCGCTTCCAGATAGGGAGTGCTGATCTTCAGCGAAACCAAACGCCACCTCGTCAGCTATTCACGCCATTTCATGCGGAGCACCGCCCGATAACTCGTCGTGCGGCCTCAACTCAACACAGGCATCATTGCAGTCACCTGTGATGGTAACACAACGTGTCCAGGACCATCTAGCGGGAGCTTGGGTCGTTTTGCAAGGCTGAACACGCCACAGCCCCGCCCCCTCCGCCGATTTCATCAAGAAATTGGTGGCCGGATGCTTACCAGACAAGCCAACTTGACAATGGTAGGCCCTGCTGATGAAACTCATGAATCACCCAAAATAATTGCCTTTGCCCATTGGAAGTCGTACTAAGCCTGTTTTTGGCTCGAAATAGTGCAGGCAATTAGTCCTCCAGAGGGTTTGCGGGAAGCGGGCATTCATGGTTCAATACATGCGTGTTGTAAGATCCTGTTAAGTTGTCTGACGAGAATCATGTCGAGATGGAATCGACCGATTGATTCGTCAGACGCAACCCCACCTGTTGGAATCCCGCCTGGAGCAAGTGCTTGCCATGTCCGGTTTCGTACTGGAAGCTTTCCATTACCAGTACGGATCGTGTCGGGCTCAGCACCACCAACCCCCAACCGAAACCTTGAGGAGGACGCGACATGAGTCTGGCAACGTCTGCCGCCCAAAGTTTGCCTTTGCGAGTCGAACAGCCTTGCAGCAAGGACACCTGCAGTGGCGAAGTGGTGGCGATCGAAACGCGTTGTGCACGAGAGATCTATTTTCGTTGTGCCCCGGCATTGTCCGACCGTCAGGACGCGGACTTTGAGTATCAGGTACGTCGCTTCTATCGTTGTTTGCCACGATTGTTGCAACAAGCGGGTTCGGACACGTCCCACGTTATTTTGGAGCGAGTCTTTTTCGAGGACTTCGCTCGCGACATGGACACGTTCCAGCGGGTTCGAGCGGAAGCCTATTATCAAGCGGGTATCCCCGAGGAGGAATTGCCGGCGACCACTTACATCCAGCAGCCGCCCTGCCGAAGGACGCAGAAGCTGGAGATGCAGATCTACGCGGTCGCGCCCAAATCGCCCGGGTCGGTGTCGGTGCAAACGATCCACGACGGGACGACCGGCACCACGGGCAAGTTGCTGGAGATCGCCGGTGTCCGGCATCTGTACATCGCAGATATCAACGGATTGTCGGACGACAAGAAGAACCCCGGCACGTTCCGGCAGCAGAGCGACCGGATGTTCCAAAAATGTGCCACGATGCTGGCTCAGCATGGCGTGCGGTTTCCGGACGTACTGCGCACCTGGTGCTATCTGCACGATATCGACAACACGTATGCCGAATTCAACCTGTCGCGCAACGAGTTTTTCCAGCAGGAGGGCGTCCAGCGACTGCCGGCCAGCACGGGGATCGAAGCCACGCTATGGCCTTTGCAGGCTCGGTGCAGCATGGACCTGTATGCCGTGCTGAACCCGGAACGTGCGACCGTCGAACTGATGCACACGCCGACGTTGAACGAGGCGGCCGAATACGGTTCGTCCTTCGCGCGAGGCATGAAGGTCGATCTGCCGGACAAGACGATGCTGTTCATCTCGGGAACGGCCAGCATCGACGAGTTTGGTGTCACCGTACACGTGGGCGACGTTCGCAAGCAGATGGAACGGATGCTGCTGAATATCCGCGAACTGCTGCACGCTCAAGGAGCGACCTTCGCCAATCTGACGCAAGCCGCATCGTTTTTGAAACGGGCCGAGTACCTGGAACTGTACGAACTGGTGCTGGAAGAATGGGGCATCAGCAAACTTCCCAACACGTTCGTCGAAGCGGGCGTCTGCCGTCCGGAGCTGCTGTGCGAGATGGAAGCCATCGCCGTCATCCCGAAACACTGACCCGGTACCCCGCTTTCCTTTCGGTCACCGATCGCGTTAGGATGAAGGTACGGGATCGGTGACGACGGGCGCCCCATACCGTCTGTCGAACATCGGTGGGAATGTTTCGAAGTTCAAGTGGCATAGGGGGACACGGGGATGGTTGATCGCTTGGATCGGCGAAGCTTTTTGCGTGGTGCGACGGCTGCCGGGGGTGTGTTGGCAACGCTGCCCACGATCGTGCCGTCTTCGGCGCTGGGTCGGGGCGGCGCGCCAGCGCCCAGCGAACAGATTACCGTCGGCTTCATTGGGACCGGAAGCCACGGAATTCATTGGAATCTGCGAGCCTACCTGCAGCAGCCCGACGCGCGGGTTCTGGCGGTCTGTGACGTGGACAGCCATCACCTGACCAAGGCCCAAACGCAGGTCCACCAGGGATATGGCAACCGGGATTGTACGGCAACCAAAGATTTTCGCGAGATCCTGGACCGTCAAGACATCGATGCCGTGATGATTTCCACCCCCGATCATTGGCATACGCTGATGAGCGTCATGGCGGTTGCGGCGGGAAAGGACGTCCAGTGTGAGAAACCTACGTTGACCATCGACGAAGGCAAGATCCTGGTCGAACGAGTCCGCGAGGCGGGCAAGGTATTCCAGACCAGCACCGAAGACCGCGCGGTTCCGGTTTACCACCGGATGGCCGAACTGGTGCGCAATGGGCGGATCGGCAAGCTCAAGCGGATCGAAGTAATCCTGCCCAAGCAGCCCACCCATGCGGGCGACCCGACTCCGCAACCCGTCCCGCCCGAATTGGACTATGACATGTGGCTGGGTCCGGCGCCCGAAGCCCCCTACACGCCGCATCGCGTTCACTTCAACTTCCGCTGGATCTGGGACTATTCCGGCGGCATCATCTGTGATTGGGGTACGCATCTGTTCGATACGGCTCAGTGGGGCAACGATACCGAATTGACCGGTCCCGTGGAAATCGAGGGAACGGGAACGCATTGGGAAAGCGGGCTGTTCGATACCGTCAAGGATTACGACGTGACGTACACGTACGCCAACGGAGTCGTCATGACGTGCACACCGGGCAACCCGAGCATCAAGTTCATCGGAACCGACGGCTGGGTGGGCAACCGGGGTTGGCGAGCCCGATTGGAAGCCAGTTCCGACGAGATCTTGAACTCGGTGATCGGGCCGGACGAAATCCATCTGTACACGAATCCGGCGGGAGAACATCGGGATTTCCTGGATTGTGTGAAGAGCCGCAACGACCCGTTCTTCCCCGTGGACATCGGGCATCGCGTGTCGACGATCTGCCATCTGGGAAACATCGCGATCAAACTGGGACGCAAGTTGAAGTGGGATCCCGACCGCGAAGTGTTTCCGGACGACGACCAGGCGAACGCCTTCTTGTCGCGGCCCATGCGCAGCCCGTGGCAACTTTGAACCAAGCCCGGGCGTTGGCGCCATAACCCATCGGCAATGGGCCGTCCTGTGTGTGGCTGGACGCCAATCTACCGGCCGTCCAACGTTTTCCCGACGTGTGGTGGCTGGCGCCACGCCTGTGTCAGGTTGTCTGGACTCGGGACCATTGTTTCGTGAGACGTTGAGGGGATACCGGCAACGAGGTGCCCAAATTTTGGGCGAACAGCGAGACGCGGAATTCTTCCAGCATCCAGCGGAAATGCTCGAGTTCGGCGTCGTAGCTGGCCGCACCTTTCTGCTGGGCACGGCGATGACGATAGTCCTCCAAAAAGGGACGGAGCGTGTCGAGGCCCTGTTGATCGCGTTCCAAACCGCCACTGGCCAATCGGTCCAAGCGGACGCAGATCGCTCGGAAGTAACGCGGATAGTGTTCCAACCAGACGTACGGGGTGTCGACCAGAAAGCGGGGGCTTGTCAATTCTGCCAGTTGCCAACGGATGTCGGCCATCGCTTCGGTCCAACGAGGCGAGTTGAATTGCTCGATGTCCAAAAGGGCTTGGTGACATCCCTCGAACAACCGCCGCATCAAGGGCGTAAGCGTCTGCACCGCCTGACCGATTCGTTTCCAGCCGTTTTGCCGAAACTGCTCGAACTGGTCAGCCGTCCGCGGAATCGCTTGGCCCTCCAGAAAGGCGCGATCGGCAATCCTTTCCGCCAAGTGCTGCTCCAGGTCGTGGCTGCGCCGAAGGGTGGCGGCGACCAGTTTCCATTGATCCAAGCCCGGCATCCAGGCGATTTGTGCTCGCAGCTCGCGGTGCTCGGTCAAACAGATCAGCCGCCGAAGTCCGGCGCGCGTCGATCGTTCGGCGACGGCTGCTGAATCGGCCAATCGCAAATCGACGTTCTGACCGTTATCGACCAGCATGGGATACCCGATCAACTGCAATCCGTCGCGTTGAAAAGTGACTTCGGCGGGCAATTCGTCCAGATCCCATCGCACGATGCCGTCCCGATGCCAATGCCGGTCGTGCAGTCGCGCAAAGCTGGCGGCAACCTGGCGTTGCAGGTCCCGTTGCAGTTGCTGCACATCGCGACTGCACGCGATCGTTTGCCCCCGATCATCCACAACGCGAACGTTCATCGACAGGTGGCCGGGCAATTGTTCCAATCGGAAGTCGTCGACCGAGACCCGTTCGTCGCTGATCCGCTGCAACGCGGCAGCGACCACTTCCAAGAACGAGCCCTCGCCGAATCGCAATTGCCCGACGACGCGACGCGCGGTTTCCGGCGCCGGTACGAAGTTGCGGCGAATCGATTTGGGCAACGACCGGATCAATGCCAAGACTTTCTCTTCCAGCAAACCGGGCACAAGCCAACCCAGTTGACCGGCATCCAGTTGGTTCAGAGCGGCCTGAGGCACGGTCAACGTGATCCCGTCCTCGTCGGTGCCCGGCTCGAAGCGGTACTCCAACGGCATGGACGGTCCGACCGAGAAGCGGTCCGGGTACTGTTCCCGCGTCTCGTCCTGCTCGGTATCCCCGAGCAAATCCCGAGCGGTCATCTCCAGCACGCCGGGCTTCTGCTTCCGCACGTCGCGCAGCCAACGTTCCAAACTGGGCACGTCCGAAACGCTGGCGGGGATCCGCTGGTCGTAGAAGTCATATTGTTCCTGCAAGCCGACGTACAGATCGCTGCGACGCGATCGGGTGGCCATCTGCTCCAGATCCTGGACCAAGCGCCGGTTGCGGCCCAAAAAACCGGCGCGAATGTGACATCGCCCTTCGACCAGCCCGTCGCGGATCAGCAATTCCCGAGCGACGATGGGGTCGATGGGCCCGTAGCGGACTCGCCGCCGCGGCACCACCGTCAAGCCGAACAGGGTAACACGCTCCCAGGCCATCGCCGACCCGGCGCGGCGACTCCAGTGGGGTTCGTGGTAAGTCCGCTGGACCAAGTGTCCGGCCAGCGGTTCGATCCATTCCGGTGCGATGCGAGCGACCGTACGGGCGTAGGTGCGGCTTGTTTCGACCAATTCGGCGGCCATGACCCATTTGGGTTTGTTGGCAAAGACGCCTGAACCCGGCCACAGATGCATCGACATTCCGCCTGCGCCGGTATATTCATATCCGTCACCCCGTTGCGCCACGTTGGACAGCAACCCGGTCAGCAGCGATTGATGGATCGAGGCGTACCGTTGTTCGTCGCTGCGCGGCGGCGTCGATGAACGTCGCGACGCCAATCCGGCTTCGTCGGCAAGCTGTTTCAACTGGCGATGGATGTCCAGCCATTCACGCATTCGGTTGAAGGACAGGAAGTTCTGGCGGCAGGCTTTCCGCAGTTGGCTGCGAGTCAGACTGCCTCGCAATTGATGAAAGAACTGCCACAAGTTCAAAAAGGCCAGAAAATCGGAGGCCGGATCAGCGAAGCGCGCGTGAGCTTCATCGGCGGCCTGCTGCTTGTCCTGTGGCCGTTCGCGGGGATCCTGGATTTCCAAGACCGCAGCGATGATCAGCACTTCCTGCAGACAACGCTGCTGGTCGGCGGCCAGGATCATCCGACCGATCCTCGGATCGACCGGCAGACGCGCCAGTCGGCGTCCCAACTCCGTCAGTTCGCGGTGCTGATCCAGGGCGCCCAATTCGAACAGGGTCTTATATCCGTCGCGGATGGTATCGGCTCGAGGTGCGTCGAGGAAGGGAAAGTCTTCCAACGGTCCCAGTCGCATGGCCTTGGTCTGCAGAATCACCGAAGCCAGATTGGTGCGTCGAATTTCCGGCAGCGTGTATCGATCGCGAGTCTGGTAGTCGGCTTCGCTGTACAGCCGCACGCAGATCCCCGGACCGATGCGGCCACATCGTCCGGCGCGCTGGTCCGCTGACGCTCGTGAGATCGCTTCGATCGGCAGACGCTGGACTTTGCGACGCGGCGAGTAATGGCTGATGCGGGCCGTACCGGTATCGATCACGAAGCGGATGCCCGGCACCGTCAGCGACGATTCCGCCACGTTGGTCGCCAACACAACTCGCCGCCGCGCATGGGGCTGGAAGACCTTGTTCTGGTCTCGGGCGGGCAACCGTGCGTACAGTGGCAAGATCTCGGTCTGACGCCCGTCGCCGGGGATCGAGTGGCCTCGCAGCGTCTTGTGCGTTTCCAGGATCTCTCGTTCGGTGGGAAGGAAGATCAGGA
This sequence comes from Planctomycetaceae bacterium, assembly GCA_007121535.1. Lineage (GTDB taxonomy): Bacteria > Planctomycetota > Planctomycetia > Pirellulales > Pirellulaceae > SKKK01. The sequence goes on from SKKK01000154.1 coordinate 18,002, forward strand.
TATCCCCGGGACCGGTGCGGGCCAATTCGTCGACGGTCTGCAAAATGGCGTCTTGCAGGTCTTCATCCTCTTGATCGACGTCTTCGGCTTGCAGCGGCCGATAAAGGACGTCGACAGGAAAGGTGCGGCCCGACACCTCGATGACCGGCGCCGCCAGTTCCGTTGTTGGATCGACGAAATGTTCGCTGAACCTTGCCGCATCGATCGTCGCCGACGTGACGATGACCCTCAGGTCAGGCCGCCGAGGCAGCAGGCGTTTCAGATAGCCAAGCAGGAAGTCGATGTTCAACGAGCGTTCGTGAGCTTCGTCGATGATGATCGTGTCGTATCGATCCAGGAATCGGTCGCCTTGCGTCTCGGCCAACAGGATTCCGTCGGTCATCAATTTGATGTACGTCTGTGGCTGAGTGGCATCGGTGAAACGGATCTTGAAACCGACGTGGGTTCCCAGAGGCGACTGCAATTCCTCGGCGATGCGGGCGGCGACCGAACGGGCGGCGATACGCCGCGGCTGGGTATGCCCGATCAAGCCGTCGATCCCTCGACCCAAGGCCAGGCAGATCTTGGGCAATTGGGTGCTCTTCCCCGAACCCGTCTCGCCGCAAACGATCGTCACCGGATGCTGGCGAACGGCTTGGCTGATTTCGTCGATCTTCGCGGTGATGGGCAGCTCCGGGTCGAACGACAGTTTGGGAACGTCCTGGTATCGCTCTTGTCGCACCGCGACCGAGCGTTCCCATTGCTGGCGCAATCGAGCCAGCGAACGATCCCACGGTTTGCCCTCGCGAATCGCTCGTTCCACGGCTTTCAATTGCCGACGCAAACGGTAGCGATCCGCCCCCATCACGTGATCCATCTGCTCTCGGATTTCGGCCAGCCATGCGATCGATGACTTATGTTCCTCGGATCTTCCCATGTTCGATGTCACAGCGGTTCGTTTTGGAAATAAAGTCGAAACTGCTGTTCGCAGTAGCGGTCGGTCATTCCGGCCAGATAATCGCCCACCGCAGCGGCAATCCCGATCGATTCGGCTCGATCGCGGTATTTCTGAGGCAACAGGGCAGGACGGCGGCAAAAACCCGCAAACATCGTCCTCAATTGCTGTTGAGCGCGCGAACGAACGGCGACCAACTGTGGATGACGATAGACGCGTTGATACAGGAACGATTCCAATTGCTCCTTCCGCTCGGCCAGCGAGGGACTGGGCCCGATGCGGAATTCGGAGCGGCGAGCTTGATCGGGACTTGCGAAGCGGTGGCGGGTGAGCGCCGGACCGGTGGTCTGCAGCAGATCGGTGACCTGGCGGTCGATCAATTCGTGGACGACCGCCTTGCGCAGCAGTTTCCCCCGCAGTCCACCAAACCGCTGGTGAACCGAGCTGATCGTATCGCGAATCAAGGGGATCTCGGCCAATTCGTCCAGGCTGACCAATCCCAGCTTGACGGCGTCGTCCGTGTCGTGCGCATCGTAGGTCATGCTGTCGGCCGCTTCGACCACTTGCGCTTCCAATAGCGGAGCGGGGCCACCGGCCGTTTTGTCGACCCGTGTGGCCTGACTCTCCAAAACCTCGAACGTGAGGTTCAAGCCCGGAAAGCTCTGGTAGCGAGCTTCCAATTGTTCGGCGATCACCAGGGCATAGTGGTTATGCGAAAAGCCGCCCTGGTCCGCAAGGCACTCGTTCAACGCATCTTCACCGGCATGGCCGAACGGTGGGTGCCCGATGTCGTGGAACAGGGCCAACGCTTCGATCAAATCCTCGTTCAATCGCAACGCGCGACCGATCGTGCGAGCAATCGATGCGACTTCATGGGTGTGGGTCAACCGAGTGCGATGGTAATCACCCATCTCGCCGGTGAACACCTGCATCTTGCCGCTCAACCGGCGATACGCGGAACTATGCACGATCCGATCGCGATCGCGTTGGTACGGGCCTCGATACGGTTGTTCGGTTTCCGGGTACTTGCGGCCTTTCGAGTCGGAACTGTGCATGGCGTAGGGAGCCAACAACTTCGCTTCGCGCTGCAGCACGGTCTGCAAACCAGCCGATGTGACGAAATCATCGTGAAACATAACGCAGGTTGCCCGTCAAGCCGCAAGCGGCTCAGCCGCCGGTGAGGAACTTTAACATGTCGCGTGTCCCGAGCATCCGCGGCGACACGAAGGTTTCGCCAGCATAGAACCCCGCAGCCGCGCCCATGGTCAGCGCGGCGCCGCGTATACGATCGAACACATATTCACGATCGGGGGGAAACTGAGTCTGGTAACAACGGATGGCCTGCAGCTTGGTCTCCAACGTGTCCGAGATGTCTACGGTGAAATCGTGGTGATACCCGCTCAGCACCGTCGGTTCGAAGGCCAGCCGGAGGTACAACTGCGACGCGATCTTGTGCGAAGGCAGACCATCGAAATACTCGTCCCACTTCGTCAGCCGCGAGTAGAACACCGCGGCGTCGGTGATCTGCATCGCCTGCCAGTGATCGGGCGAGGCCGTCGGAGTCTTGTCACCGAACGAGATCACCACTGTCGGACGAAATCTGCGAAACTCTTTGGCCAGCATCACGCGGGCTTCGAATGAATCGAACAATCGTCGATTGGGCAGATCCAAGACGACGCGTTGGTGCACGCCCAGAACGTCAGCCGCCTGCTGGGCCTCTTGCAGTCTCACGTGGGGGCCGGGTGAATGCGGCGTGGGTTCGCCGTCAGTCAAATCGATGATGCCGACGCGATACCCCTGCCGTGCCAGTGAAGCCAGCGTACCGCCACAGGCGATCTCCGCATCGTCCGGGTGCGCCCCCACCGCGATTACATCCAGCCGTGGGAATTCATCGATCTGCATACTTGCTCGATCTCCAACACACTCAGTTCGGTACGACGGGCGATGGCGCCTCGAGTTCTTGAGGAAACCCGGGAAGACCGTCCGCCGGCGGACCGAGCAGTTCTTGCAGTTTTTCGTGCAGCCG
>SKKK01000453.1 GCA_007121535.1 Planctomycetaceae bacterium
CACGGCGCTAGCCGCCGGTTCTGGACGCCACCGGCGGCTAGCGCCGTGCCGCTCACTCATCGCGACCCCAAGATTTCGCCTGGACAACGCACTAGCCTGGATTATTCATCAGCCGCAGGGCGCTAGCCCCGGTTACCGTAACGGCTGCACCAACCGGACGCTAACGCATCTCGGCTGATCTGCGCGGCCCCGCGATCACCGCAAACAAGAACAGCAACGTTGTTTCTTCTCGTGTCCCAAAGCAAAGAAGGAGAGACCCAAAAAATGACCCATCGAAAATCAACGCCGATCATGCTGTCGACCCTGCTAATCCTGATACCAAGCGTCACGATGGCGCAAGTCGAACAGATCGCGCCGCATCGCCAGAAGCAGATCTGGGAGGCCGCTCCGGCCAAAGCACGCGTCGCGCCCAAAACCGAGAGAACCGTACTGGTCTTCAATACCCCGGACCACTTGTATCCGAAGGATCCTCACAAAGGCTACTGCGTACCCTACGGCAGCTACGCGATGCAAGCGTTGGGCGAAAAGAGCGGTGCCTACAAGCCGGTGGTCAGCGCCGACTTGGCGATGTTTCTGCCCGAGAACATCAAGCAGTTCGATGCCATCGTGTTGAACAACACGGCCGGGGCATGGATCATCCCCTCGGACGCCGACATGGAACGGCCCGAATTCCGCAAGCATGGCGATGACAAGGAAGCGGTCGAGCGCGTATTGCGTCGTAGCCTGTTGGACTGGGTCGCAGACGGTGGCGGGATCATGGCTTTCCATTTCGCCACCGGAGGGAACCAGCACTGGCCCGAGTTCCTCGAGTTGCTGGGTGGACGATTCGTCGGCCATCCGTGGAACGAAGAGGTCGGGATCCGAGTCGATGAGCCGGATCACCCGCTGGTAGCTGCCTTCGATGGCAAAGACTTCCGGTTGGCCGACGAAATCTACGAATTCAGCGATCCACACGACCGTCGCAAGCCCCAGGATCTTACGAAGCTACGTGTGCTGCTGTCGTTGGACAAAGCTCGCACCAACATGGACGTCAAGTGGATCAATTTTCCCGAAGAGGAATTCGCCCAGGCCTGGGTCAAGCCGCATGGAAAGGGCCGCGTGTTCTATACCGGATTCGGACATCGAACCGAATTGTATTGGAACCCGACGATCCTGCAGTTCTATCTGGACGCCATCCAATTCGCCTGCGGCGACCTCGAAGCACCGATCGAGCCGCGCGCGGCCGACCCGGAAACAGAAACCACCGGAATGGCACCGCCTGGCGCCTGTCACCCACCCGAAGGATTCATCTCGCTGTTCGACGGTCAGACCCTCGACGGTTGGCGTGGCGACCCGGAACTGTGGTCCGTCCGCGATGGCGCGATCACCGGTGTCACGACCGCAGAGACCAAGTTGACCGAGAACAAGTTTTTGGTCTGGAACGAGCACGTGGAAGACTTCGAACTGCGGTTGAAATTCCGTCTGCAAGGAGGCAACTCGGGCATCTATTTCCGAGCCAAAGAGCGTGCTGAGGGCGAGCAACTCCGAGATCCGGTCGTAGGCATGCAGGCCGACTTCGACCACTCGGGCCGTTGGACCGGCGTCTTGATGGAGTACCTGATGCGTGGCGTCCTGGCCGAACGCGGCGAGCGCGTCGTGATCGACTCGGACGGCACCCGCCGAGTGATCGGATCGGTCGGCGACCCGGAAGAACTGCTCGCAGCGATCGATGTGAGCCAATGGAACGACTACACCATCATCGCCCGAGGCGGCCGGATCATCTTGAAGATCAACGACGTCACAATGTGCGACATCGAAGACCACGACCCAAGGCGCCTGCAAAGCGGCGTCCTAGCCCTGCAAATCCACACCGGCCCCCCGATGACCGTCCAGTTCAAAGACATCTACTTCCGCTGAGAAGTCGAAGCGAGGTGATCCCGAAAAGAATTCTGCAATTGCTCCGTGAAAAGCAGAAAATTTCTGTTCTTGGGGTGTTACCAAAAAGTCTTTCTACACATATTACGGCTATCCCGCAGGGAATCGAAAATGGCTACTGAAACAACAATACCAACTTACTGGTGTGCAAATTTCGACAACTATTCCGCGCTAACTCACGGGATTGAGAACGATTCCTGGTTGGTTCAGTATCAATACGAACACGCCGGTTTCGACTACCAAGGACACAGGAACCAACGGGGCATGGTTAAGAGAGCTTGGAAGGGTTTTTCCGATGTCCAGATCGGTGATTGGCTGGTCGCCTATCTCAAGAGTAATACGTTCTTTGCCATCGGTCAGGTTCGACAGCCGAGAATCTTCTCTAATCCTGACGTTCAAATTAACGACGATACGGTCGAACGCACACTCCACGAGAAGTCCCACAAACACTTGGCTGGTGTTGTTCGATATCGAGACGCCCCAGCATACTACGAAGATTACACTGATTCTTGGCGATACAATTTGGACGAACCAGGCGAAGGTGTGCCGCCGTATTTCTCGTATCCGCAGAGACTTGACGTCGATTCTTGGCTGCACTATGTCGATGGCGGCGTATATCTCGGCGGATTGGGGCCAATTGTTCCAATTTACCAATTGCGCGAACCATTATTCCGAATACCACAAGAATTCTTTGACAAAATCGTCGATGGCTTACGAGAGTTCGCACCAAATGCGGCGGGATAACAAAGGGGGATGCATGGGAACCATGATAAGGTCGCGCGTGATTGAAAATCGTTTGGCGTCGTCCAGTGATCACGAGCCGAATAAAGGGGTCAGGAGCATATACTGGGTGATCCAGGCAACGGAGACAAGAAGGCATGCAGGGTACGGCCGAACCAATCGGATGCACGCGAGGCGACGGCGACGACGGCGCAGATGGTTGAATCACGCGCGCCGCCCGCGTGATCGGGAACGTTACGATCTAGACCCGACCACCACGTAGAAAATCGAACGCTCGTCGACGGGGCTGAAACCGAACGACCTCGGACGGGGCGACGAACGGGATTAACCCATCGCTTCTGGGCCTCACCGCCCACCCCGCCTCGGCGGAAGGGTGATTGGCCGGCTAGAACGTGCGTCCCCCGGAACAACCTTTTTCCCCTCGCCGTCCGCCGTAGGCGGCGGACGGCGAGGGGAAGGGCGGGAGGGGCGGGCGCGGCGTCTAGCCCTCGAGTCGTCGCTCGGCCGACGCGGGGTCGGCGGCGGCGGGAGATGTGAAGACTGCAAACAAAGGACCGCTTCCTGCCCGAATTCAACGCTCAATCTATCCCGCCTGTTCCCGTGGTCAACTCGTCCTGACGCCAACCCCCATTCCACGGGAACAGGCAGGATAGATCGCAATACGTTTCTTTTCTGCAGAAACTAGCTTGGAATCGCTTCGCGTTCCACCTCGATCCTGGAGACGCGATATCCCGCACACTCGATATCGAAAACGGCCGAAGAAAGCGCCGAGTCGAATGAGTTGGCATAGCGCTCGAACAGCAACGCCATCCCTTCGCTATGCCCGCGGATGGACGCATCGGTGCAGCCCGCGTTTCCCAGCGCGTCCGTAGCGTCTAGTATCTCGTCTTGCGAAATCTGCGGCATGGGAACAATTACGCTGAATCGATAACTGGACATGATCGCAGCCCTCCTACGATTCGCCGGGACAACGATCCGCGGATCGTCCAACCTTGCTCTTCGGCGTACTTCAAGGCTTCGCGGATGTGCTTGTTGGGATGGTCTGCCACTTCACTGACTTGCATGTTGTGTTACACGTACTTGTTCGATCACGAGAGCGTGAACCAAGTCATCGTCGAACCGGAGGGTACGAAAGTTTAGTCACGCCGAATCATCGGATGAACGAGAGCGACGGATACGATCGGTTGTCGGTGGTTGGCGTCTTGGCCGCCGCCTCGTTATCCGTCTCGTTCGTTGAAACGACTCGTGTACCGCTGAGCTTCCACTTCAGCCACCTCGTTCCGCTTGACTGGCGCCCAAGTGCGTGCTTTCCGAGATCTACCGGATTGCAAGAATCGGCTTGGGCGTTTAGTCTTGGAGATCGTCAGCAGACAGATTTCGGCGGAATGATAAAGGAACGAACCAGCGGATGAGCAGACAGTACATTTTCACGATCGAACGATTGACCAAGAAGCATGGCCCGCGCGAGGTCTTGAAGGATATTTGGTTGGCCTTTTATCCGGGGGCAAAGATCGGCGTGCTGGGGCGCAACGGCTCGGGAAAGAGCACCCTGCTGCGGATCATGGCGGGGGTCGACCAGGATTTCGACGGCGAAGCTCGTTTGACGGCCGGGTTCACGCGGGGCTACCTGCCGCAGGAGCCGCAGTTGAATCCCGACAAGGATGTCTGGGGCAATGTCGAGGAAGCGGTGGCGCCGCGCCGCGCGCTGTTGGACCGCTACAACCAGATCAGCGCGGAATTGGCCGAGCCGATGGACGATGCGCGGATGCAGAAGCTGTGCGACGAAATGGCCCGGTTGCAGGACCAGATCGAAGCGTCGCATACGTGGGAGCTGGACCGCGAGATCGAAATCGCCTTCGATGTCATGAACCTGCCGCCTCGCGATGCCGAAGTTTCGACCTTGTCGGGCGGCGAGCGGCGGCGAGTGGCCTTGTGCAAGCTGCTGCTGCAACGACCCGATCTGCTGCTGTTGGATGAACCGACGAATCATCTGGACGCCGAGGCGATCCATTGGCTGGAGCGGCATCTGTCCGAATACCCGGGCACGGTGGTGGCGGTGACTCACGACCGGTACTTCCTGGACAATGTCGCGGGTTGGATCCTGGAACTGGACCGCGGTCGAGGAATCCCCTGGGAAGGCAATTACAGTTCCTGGCTGGACCAAAAGCAAGAGAGGTTGGCGCGGGAGGAAAAGTCCAGCCAGGCTCGACAAAAGTCCTTGCAACGCGAATTGGACTGGGTCCGCATGGCGCCGCGGGCTCGCCAAGCCAAGAGCAAGGCGCGTTTGAAGGCCTACGAACAACTGGCTGCCCAGCAATATGAAGAGCGACTGGACGAATTCGAAATCCAGATCCCGCCAGGCAATCACCTGGGTAATCTGGTGATCGAAGCGCGAGGCCTGACCAAAGGTTTCGGCGATACCGTGTTGATCGAAAACTTGGATTTCAACCTGCCGCCGGGTGGGATCGTGGGGATCATCGGCCCCAACGGCGCGGGAAAAACGACCCTTTTCCGCATGATCACCGGCGAACAGCAACCGGATGCGGGCCAGTTGCGAGTGGGCGACACGGTGGAGCTGGGTTACGTGGACCAGAACCGGGACGCTTTGCAGGCGAACAACACCGTCTATCAGGAGATTTCCGGCGGTCACGAAACCTTGGAGATGGGCGGCCGGAAAATCAACTCACGAGCCTACGTATCGCGATTCAATTTTCGAGGCCCGGACCAGGAGAAGCGGGTCGGTGATCTCTCGGGCGGCGAGCGGAATCGCGTCCATCTGGCCAAGCTCTTGCGCCGAGGATCGAATCTGTTGTTGCTGGATGAGCCGACCAACGATCTGGACGTGGACACGCTGCGAGCGCTGGAGGAGGCCATCCTGAACTACGCCGGATGCGTCGTGATGATCACCCACGACCGCTGGTTCCTGGACCGGTTGGCAACTCATATCCTGGCCTTCGAAGGCGATGGATACGTGCATTGGTGTGAAGGCAATTTCCAGACTTACGAACAGCAGCGTCGTGAACGGCTGGGAATCCGTGAGGACCAACCGCAGCGATTTCGCTACAAGCGGCTGAAGAGCGGCTGAAGAGGGGTGGCGTTACAGTTTTTGGATGTAAGATGTGCACGCGGCGCCCGCATCGTAAACGGAGGTCGGTTCAGTACGCTCTGGGAGCGTCAATGGTGACGTTCGTCTCGAATGCGAATACGAATTCGAACGTTTTTTGGGTTGCGGGCGTCCGCCCGCGTTAGGAGAAGGAACATGTACGCACGCCAAGTCGGTTTGATCGCTTTGATGATCATCGCGGTATTCAACAGTGCTGCGGGGGCTCAGCAGACACCTGCGGAATCCGTGTATCTGTTCAGCTATTTCCGTGGCAATGGCGAAACGGGACTGCATCTTGCCTACAGCCATGACGGTTTGAAATGGACGGCGCTGAAGAACAACCAATCGTTTCTCACGCCGAAGATCGGCAGCAAGCTGATGCGGGATCCGAGTATCGTGCAAGGCCCGGACGGCACGTTCCATATGGTCTGGACCACGGGGTGGTGGGACAACGGTATCGGCGTGGCCCATTCCGACGATTTGATCAACTGGTCGGAGCAGACCTTTCTGCCGGTGATGGAGCACGAACCGACGGCCAAGAACTGCTGGGCGCCGGAAATCTATTACGATGCGCCGACGGAGACCTATCTGATTTGTTGGGCAACGACCATTCCGGGACGTTTTCCCGAGACCGAGCATCCTGACGACGACCACAACCACCGGATGTATTACGTCGCCACGAAGGACTTCGAAACCTATACGGACTCGGCCTTGTTCTACGAACCGGGTTTCAACGTGATCGACACGTTCATCATTCACGATGCAAAGAACGATCGTTACGCGATGTTCTTGAAGAATGAAACCAAGGCGCCCCAAGCCGAAAAGAATATCCGCGTCGCTTTTGCCCAGCAGGCCGCCGGCCCTTATGGCCCGGCATCCGAGCCGATCACCGGCGACTATTGGGCCGAAGGACCGGCCGCCCTGAAGATCGGCCAACGATGGATCGTCTATTTCGACAAGTACACCCAAGGCAGGTATGGCGCGGTGGCCTCGTACGATCTGGAAACGTGGCGCGATATCTCCGATCAGGTGCATTTCCCGCGTGGAACCCGTCATGGAACGGCGTTCGAAGTGGCGCCGTCGGTGCTGGAAAAACTCAAAACGGTTCAACCGGATTGAGGCTCAACGCGAGACTCTCAACGCGAGACTCTCAACGCGAATTTCGCAACTGGCGGCGGGCTTCCAGCGCGAGCTTGGCGGCGGCTTCGGCGGTCGAGGCCAGCGCCGTCAGGTGTCCCATCTTGCGACCGGGACGAGCTTCGCGTTTTCCGTAGAGGTGCAGTTTGATATCCGGCATCGAACAGGCTCGTTCCCAGGCCGGCTCACCATCGCTCCAAAGGTCGCCCAGCAGATTGACCATCGCCGCAGGCTGCAATTGCTTGGTCGACCCGAGCGGCAATCCGCACACCGCACGAACCTGCTGTTCGAATTGGCAGGCCACGTGAGCGTCGATGGTCAAATGTCCCGAGTTGTGCGGGCGGGGCGCCAATTCGTTGATCAGCAGTTGCCCTTGCCGGGTTAAAAAGAACTCGACGCACAACACGCCTACCACATCCAGTTGGATCATCACCGATTGCGTCAGTTCCATGGCTTCCATGGCGACTTGCGGCTGCACCCCTGCCGGCGACAGGGATACATCCAGGATATGATTGCGATGGATGTTCGTGATGGGATCGAAACAAGCCAGTTCGCCGTTCATGCCCCGCGCGCCGACGACGGACAATTCGGAAGCAAAATCGATCCATCGTTCCAAGACGACGTCGCCGCCGCCCAGCGTGTCCCAAGCTTGTCCCACCTGCTCGCGCGACTCGACCCGACACTGCCCTTTGCCGTCGTAGCCCCATGAAGCGGTCTTCATGACGGCCGGCAATCCCATGGCGGCGATCGCTTCGTCGATGTCGCTTCGCGATCGCACCGCAGCGAAAGGCGTCACGGGCAAGCCGGCGTCACGCAGGAACGTCTTCTCACGCAGACGATTCTGAGTCGTATGCAACACTCGGCCGGCTGGCCGGACCGGGGCGAAGCGAGCCGCCATCTCGGCCGTTGCGAAGGGCACGTTCTCGAATTCGAACGTGACCGCCGCCACGCTGCGCGCGAATTGACCGACGGCATCCAGATCGTCATAGCTGCATCGGATCTCGGCATCGGCCACCTGTCCCGTCGGCGTGTCGTCGTCCGGGGACAAAACATGCACGCGGTAGCCCATCCGCCGCGCGGCGATGGCAAACATGCGGCCCAATTGGCCGCTGCCCAGAACACCGATCACCGAGCCTGGAAGAATCACGCGGTTCATAGATGGGAATTCTCCAGGACCTGCCGGGTCTGATCCGCATGGAACCGATGAAGTTCAGCTTGCAGACGTGGATCGGCGTTGGCCAGAATTCGCACCGCAAGCAAGGCGGCATTCTTTGCGCCGGCGTCGCCGATCGCCAACGTTCCCACAGGAACGCCGCCCGGCATTTGGACGATCGACAACAGGGAATCCAGCCCCTGCAACGCTCGGCTCTTTACCGGCACGCCCAGGACGGGCACGATGGTTTGAGCAGCGATCATGCCGGGCAGATGCGCGGCGCCACCCGCACCGGCGATGATCACCTGCAAGCCGCGTTCTTCGGCCGACGCGGCGTATTCGCTCATCCAGGCCGGCGTGCGATGAGCCGACACAACGCGGCATTCGTGAGCAACCTGGAACTGGTCCAACATCTCCGAGGCGTGTCGCATGGTTTCCCAATCCGATTGGCTGCCCATCACCACGCCAACCAACGGATGGACGTCTTTCTCTGCCGGAGAACGTTTTTCATTCATCGAATTCAACCATGCGAAAACTAGAAAAATTGATCTTGCCGAACCTCATGGTCGTTCCTACACAGCCGCGGCAATCATCCTAAGCCTTCAAGTAGAATCCGCAAGTGGTCGGTACACTCAGTAGTAGATCTTCACAGCGTACCATCCATCGGCGCCGCGAACGACCGCAGAACCGGCGACCGGGCGCTGGCCTGTGGCAGCCACAGGTTAAGCACCCGTCCGGATATTCTTTGCTGGAATCGGGCGAAAGGGGTCGGGAGTCGTTTTCGGGTGACCCGCTTCCCATATGGTAGATCGTTGGCCGAAAACGACTCCCGACCCCGTTGCGTTTCCATGCAAGGCTACCTCAATTGGCAAGAAACTTCTGGCCGGGTGCTTAGCACCGTTCGAGAAATAACTGACGCACTTTCTGCCCCCTCACCCTGCCCTCTCCCACGAGGGGCGAGGGAACGTCGGACAGTTATTTCTCGAACGGTGCTTAGGCAGGCAGTTTATCCTGCCTAATCGTCAGGGTCTACCAGGGTGCCGATCAGCGAATCCTCAGGGTAATTCTCGCAAGCGGATTTTGCGGTACCATACCTTTGCCTTCAGCGGGCTGACGCTGGCATGCTGCAGGGCAATGTGCCCTCGTCTGGCCTTGGCGAAATCCGGCATCTTCACGAAGTGGCTTTCGCTGACTGCCGTTCGAAACTCGTCGCCAAAGAAATCGACGTCCAGGATCTTGACGCCGTTGAGCCAATGCCGAAGGCGACCACCCTTCACTTGAAAACGGGCGTGGTTCCATTGCCCCGGGGGCTGAAGCTTTTTTGCTTGGGCGGGGGCAACCAGGGCGTAGATCGAACCCGCCGAAGTCTTTGGATCCTTGGCGTCGGGGTGGCCCGTATCGTCGAGGATCTGAACCTCCGGTCCCGTATACCATACCTCGGGATGCTGTTCCGTTACCATGAAGAAGATGCCTGCATTTCCGCCCGGATCAACGCGCCATTGGAGTTCGAGTTCGAAGTTTTCATACGTTTCCCGAGTGACCAAGTCAAGCACGGTGCCTTCCACCAGCGGCTTGAGCGTGCCGTCTTGCACCGTCCATGCGTCTTGGGGAAAACCATCGCGCCGAAAACCTCGCCAGTGTTCGGTGCTTTGACCGTCGAACAGCACCGTCCATGACTCCTGATTGTCATGCGCCGCGTAGGCATTGGAGAGTGGAAACACCACGAGGGACCCTGCCAGCAGGACGCTGAGCGTCCAATGGTTGGGAAGAGGCGTCCGTACGTTGCGATCGTTCGTCTGCATGGCTCATCCTTTCTTGTTACAAACGCGGCCGCCAGCCGCAACCAAGTCCGAGTACAGAGCCTATCCCCAGGAGGGATACAACGGATTGGCCCAACCGGTGCGATTCTGCTGGGCATCCAAGTCGGGGTCGTTGTGCGAGTTGGTAGGCGAGTCCCAGACGCGAAGGCCTTGAGGACTCAGATGGATCGGGATGCTTTGAGTGCCCGGCACTTCGGCGGTGATGGCACGAAGCATTTCGCGGTTTGCTGCGGATTGAGGGCTGCCCAGGATGGTCACCGAGCCGCCGTCACCGCCGGCACCATTGACTTTCCAGCCGAGTGCATCGAAGCGTTTGGCGACCTCGATCACCGCAGCGTGGGAAGCACTGACCAAATCCGGATGCAGGCCGTGCTGGGCCTCGGTGTTGTCGATCATGGCCTGCCCCAACGCCACGAAGTCGCCGGCGTACAACGCATCTCGCGCTCGCAACGGGGTGCGCCGGAGTGGACGGAGTTGTTTGGCGTCGGGACCGGCGTCTTGCAGGTCGGCGATAACTCGTTCGTGAACCTTCGACGAGCTGTGTGATTGACCCAAGAAGACCAGCGACAGCCGCGATTCCAGTTCCCACGCGATCGGCTCGGGCAACCGCAGCGGGCTGACGATCGCGTTCGGGTAATTGACGATGTCGATGAAATTGATCCCGCCGAAAGCCGAGGCCAATTGATCTTGGACGCCGCACTGCTGGTGGAGACGTTCGGTTTCGATCCGGTGTGCGGCTTGAGCCACTTCATGAGGTGACAAGCGCCCGGGACTCAGCAGATCCAACGCGCCGATCAACGCGACGCTGACCGCGGCGCTGGTACCCGTCGAAGCCCCGGCGGGCGCCTCGCTGAAGATGTCGATTTCCAGGGCCAGATCGGGAGGCGTCCCCATAAAATCGATGGCGGCCTCCAACAAGGGGTGGCGATCGTAGGTTCCGCCGACACTGTCCAGCGTGTAACGCTCGCCGTAATTTTCGGCAAAAATGGTCAATGGCGGTCGATCGACATGACCGCGATAAACGCGCATCTGCACCTGGGCCATCGGATAGACGGCGATATTCAACACGCGTCCGAACTTTGCAAACCAAGTATCGGTCCAGCCTCCCAGGTCCGCGATCCGAATCGGCGCCATGCTGGAAATCACGCGTAAAGGCTTGTCTTCTCGTTTCATCGGAACTCCGCTGTTCAAGCCACAGATGATAACAACCGTCTGATCGGTGGGGGCGGTCTACCGCACGAGACCACCATGCCGGAAATAGCTCATGATTCCCAAATTCTACCACATTTTTTCGGTTTCCTTGATGTGTACCTTCCCATCCGTATTCTGGGTCGAACGATCGGTCAGACAGCCGACTGGGCTAGCTCCATCAGCAGCGGGCAAAGCGTCCGTTCGGGGAACAAGCAAAACGAGAATTCGCGCGAAGCCAAAGCGGACTGGTGCCGCAGATCGGTCGAGCAACGTTCCAATTCGAAGAGAACTTGCTGAGGGGAAATGCGCAAATGTGCCTGCAACGCAGCGTTGACTCGTTCGATCGCCAAGTGTCGAACTCGGCCTTGCCCATCGGAGCCCGAAGCGCCGACGTGGTCAAACTTGTCTCGGGTCAAACGAGTGACGTCACTTGAAGGGATCGCATGCTTCTCCGGATGATAGCGCAGTTCGCGCAAGCACTGACGCAAGTCCTGAATTCGATCCCGAAGTCCGGCCGTGTGGTCCTCGAACAACAGGGCGGTGGCGGAGATCATCAGATAATGGGTAGGCTGCAATTCGAAGAAGCGGCGGATGATCAGGTCGGTCAACTGATCGTACTTCCCGCCGCCGATCCCGTGCAGGAACAGGTCTCCCAATACCAGCCGCGCGTACATCGTGGTGATCAGTGCTCGTGGACGCAATCGCACACCTCGCGCCGTCTGGCTCAACCATTGCTCGACAGCGCGGTCCGCCGACCGGTCCGCCGAAACGTCCAACCAGAAGCTGACGTGACGCAGGTCGCTGATTTCCAGACCATCGTCATAAGCCCGCACGAACATGCGCTGGCGATGGGGGGCGTCGACCGTCCAAATCCAGAATGGGGCCTCCAGCCATCGACCGTCCGAGACCAGGTCAGGCACCGGATGCGAGCGGCTACGGACCCGATTCACGCTGCGGTATTCGGCCAAGGACGTGTTGTAGACATCCTGCAATCGGGGAAGATGCGCCAATAAATGAGTGGCAAACTGGGCGAACCACGGCGTATCGCAAATCTGGTTGAGGGGTAGTTCCAACGTCTGTTGATTGTAGCGAGCTTCCAGCGCATGGCGAGCTTCGGCCAGACACCGTCCCAAATGGTTCGAGCGTCGCGCAGCCTGACGGGCCAGAGGCCACAGCTTTCGAATCAACGGATCCGGAACCAAACCGTTCAGCGATTGTTCGACTCGATCCCCGAAGGTCGCGTAGGCCGATCGATCCAGGATTTGACGCTCCTCGTAGGGGATGGCTTCGGCCGCACGATCGAATAACAACGTCTGGATGCGCAGGCCCACGGAAGTGTTGCTGGGGACGCGAATGGACGAAATGCGATGGATGTCGTTGTCGATCAGCAGGTTTACCGCATGGGCGCGGTGACGTTCCGCCAACTGGCTGATCGCAAAATTCTTGAACCAGACTCCGGCGTGGAACAACTGCGGTTGGTGACCGGCCAGGAAGATCGGACTCTGCCCGTCGGCATCCGTTTGAACATCCCGGTAAGCCGAGGTGTAATTGCGAGCATCCTGTAGCAGATCGCACCGTGCCCGATGACGCAATTCGTCCAGCGAACAGCCCTGAACATCGTAGTCGCCGGAGTGATGCCCGAGTTCCAGGTTTTCGGCCAAAAGCCCTGCGATCCGATCCTTGGAAGGATGAACCAATGCCTGACCATGACCGCGAGGCACCCTTGCCGAGCGGCTTTCAGCTTCCAGTGTCATGGTCCGGGGAACGATCACAGGCGTGGTACTTCCTCAAAAACTGGCCGCAAACACAGGCTGCACCACGGTCGGGTCGCCGATTTCGAAGGCGCGCATGGACCGTTCGATCACCTGGTAATAGTGCCGCAACCGCGTTTGTGCATCGTCCAACGATCCGCCAAACGAACGCGATTCGTCCAAGTAGATCCGAGGCACCGGCAGTTCGATGATGCTCAAACCGGCGGCAACCGCTTGAACCCATAATTCCAAAGGCATCGCGTAGCCCGGCTCGGACAAATCCAGCTTTCGCAATGCTTCCACGCGATACGCCTTGAAACCGCAAAAAACATCGGTCAATGAAAGACCCAAACGCTGGTTCAAGTCGTGGGTAATCTGCCGGTTGATCCGCCATCTGGCTTCGGGCGGCGCCGAGTCGCCGGCGAAATCTTCCAGGTAACGGCTGCCCGATACGATGTCAAAGCGGTCGCATTTTCGAACGAACTCCGGGATCCGCTGCGGTTCGTGTTGCCCATCGCAATCGATGGTCACCAGCACATCGTAGCCTTGCTGCTGGGCGAAACGAAAGGCCGATTGCAATGCGGCGCCATATCCAAGGTTGTGCCGATGACGGACTTGCAAAACGTCGGAACGAGCATCAAGCAAATCGGCCGTCCCATCCGTCGACCCGTCGTCCACCACAAGCACCTCGCGACTGAATCGAGTCACTTGATCCAACACGGCATCGACGTAACGCACCTCATTAAATACGGGCAAGGCGGTTAAGCTTCGCAACGAGCATCCTCCCTAGCTTGAATCAGGCAACCGAGTTTCGTTCCAATCTCACATTGTAGAGATCGTCCAGGGCTCGTCAACGAGCGTCAATCAACATCCCCGTTGGTGGTGTTTTTCGCGAGTGTGGAAGAATGCCCGCTCGGCGAGTTGGCTCGGTTACAGACTGGCCAAAGCGGCAGCAGACTTGGTTCGACGTTGGCGCACCTGTTGGGCCAGTTGGTCCATCACCGTGGCGGAATCTGCCCACCCCAAGCAGGCGTCTGTAATGCTTTGACCGTAAACCAACGCTTGGCCGGGTATCAAATTTTGACGCCCGGCTTCCAAATGCGATTCGAGCATCACCCCGATGATCCGATTGTCGCCTGCTGCGATCTGTTGTCCGACACATTCGGCGACATCCATCTGGCGAAGGAACTGTTTGCAACTGTTGGAATGCGAGCAATCCACCATCAAACGCTCGGGCAGACCGGCCGCTGCCAACGCGGCCGATGCCGTCGCCACGCATGGCGCATCGTAGTTCGGCGTCGTCCCCCCTCGAAGAATGAGGTGGCAATCAGTATTCCCGCGCGTCCGGACAATAGCGACCTGACCGTTCTTATGGACGGACAGGAAGTTGTGTCGATGGGCGGCCGCGACGATCGCATCGATTGCCGTCTGAATGTCCCCGTTGGTGCCATTCTTGAATCCCATGGGCGCGGACAACCCGGAGGCAAGCTCGCGATGAACCTGCGACTCGACCGTCCGGGCACCGATGGCTCCCCAACTGATCATGTCGGCGATGTACTGTGGCGAGATGGTATCCAGGAATTCGGAACCCGCTGGAACGCCCAATCGATGGATCCGCAGCAACAGATCTCGCGCGATTCGCAAACCTTCGTTGATGCGGAACGTACCATCCAAGTAGGGGTCGTTGATCAGCCCCTTCCAACCGACCGTGGTGCGAGGCTTCTCGAAGTAGACTCGCATGATAATTTCCAGCTCTTCGTGGTGCTTGACCCTGACTTCAGCCAAACGAGCGGCATATTCTTCTGCCGCGACCGGATCGTGGATCGAACAGGGGCCCATCACGACCAGCAAACGGTCCGACTTGCCTCGCACGATCTGCTGGACTCGATGGCGCGTTTGTTCGATCAATTCTTCGATCGGAGTTCCCTGGATGGGGAAGAAGCGAATCAGATTCGATGGTGGTGGAAGCGGGACGATCTCTGCGATGCGCTCGTCGTCGATCCGCGAGGTTCGGTCGGATGGAACTTGGTGCAGGTAATCGTCTACAGGGAAGTTGGCGCTCATGCGTGGGAGTCCGATCGGGCAGGATGTAGGGGAACGTCGACGGTCGTCCATCGGTGATGGGTTCGGGTTCGCCAATGGTCGAATCCGACGCCTTGCGGTGCGTCAGCGTCATCTTCCCGAATTCTGGCCTAAACGTCGGCTTTCGGCAAGGTCCTGCAAGGCAACGCGGCTGCGCCATGCTTCGCGCAGAACATCTGTGGCGATCGGGCGAAAGCGAGACGAGGGATCCGCGATGGGGCGCCTTACAAATTGATCCCGTATCTTGCCGCGCGCAGCCTCAACGCAAATTCGAAATAGGGAAACGGGTAAGGGCGTTTGTGCCGAGCCCAGTGGAAGGTGCTGAGTACCAATTCGAGGGGCAGATCGCCCGCTTCGACTTTTTTCACGACGGATGCGATAAACGCATGTTCCCGAGGTAAACGGGCTCGCAGCCCAAACGTCAATTGCTCCTTGAGATTCGCAATTTGGATGCCCCCGTCCCTGTCAGATGAGGTTGCCAATCCATGGATTGGAGCATTGCTGACAACGGCGGCTTCAGCCATAACACCGCTGAACAGGATGCAAAGCACGCAAAGAGCACCAATTCGAGGGGGGCTTGGCGTTTTCTTGTTCATTCCCTCATTTCCCTTGAAAATCGAGCATAATCGGTTGAGTCCGTCATCGGGAGACAACTCGACGGGGGCTTTTACTGAATGTGGCTTGGCACGGCAAGAGGAAACGGTCAGATTCCCCCTTTGCTGGCTGCAAAGAAGAACTTGTCTTGACACGAAGGGCCATCGACACCAGACTTGCTGGCAGTGCTAGCGGCGTTTTTCGTTGATATGGCGGGTTTGGAGTCGCGACCGGTTTCCTCGAACCATGATCGACATCCCAAGAGCCCTGCAAAAAGGGGGTAGCTCATGTTCCATCGATTCCTAAGTTTTCATCCTGGTCGGGTCCTCACGGCACTTGCAATGTTTGGGGTTGGTTTCGTGGCGGTGTACTGTCAAGCCGAAGGCCCGGAAGCGCGTTTTGCGGCCATGACGAAGCAGGAGATTCAAGAATATGAAGCCGAAGTACGCGAGGCGTATCTGTCGGGCGATCGTTCGCGGGAAACGATGCGACGGATTGTCGATTTGGCGCTCGTTCCGCCTCGCCTGAATACTTCGCCATTGCCAGAATACGATTACGACCAACTGGATTACGGGATGACGATCGGTATCGAACGGACTCCGAAAGGCCGATTGTGGGCCGCTTGGGTCGGGGGCGAGGACGGCCCGAAGGCCTTCATGGTCGCGGCGACCAGTGACGACAACGGCGAGACGTGGTCCAAACCGCGTTTGGTCATCGACAGCCAATCGCCGACTCTGCCCCTCCCGCGCAGCGTGATCGTCGGCGCGTTGTGGACCGACCCGCTTGGGCGGTTGTGGTTCTTCTTCGACCAGGTGATGAATCATTGGGATGGCCGAGATGGCTTGTGGGCGTCGATCTGCGAAGATCCGGATGCCGAGGACCCGACCTGGTCTGAACCTCGACGGATCTGGCATGGCCGGGTCTTGAACAAACCGACGGTCCTGTCGACGGGCGAATGGTTGTTGCCGGCCTATCTCTTGCAGCGCAACGGACGGGATCCGCTGTCGGACCATCTTTTTCCCGAATTGGATCCATACCGAGGGGTCAATGTGTTTGTGTCGACGGACCAGGGGGCCTCCTGGCAGCGGCGGGGACTGCGGCCTTTCCCAGATCCCTGTTGGCACGAGGCGATGATCGTCGAGCGGAAGGACCAAACGCTTTGGATGCTGGCGCGAACTCGCAAGGGCATCATGCAGAGTTTTTCGGAGGACCGAGGCGCGACCTGGTCCGAACCAACGATGCCCCCGGGGATCGTGCACCCCGTGGCTCGATTTCACATTCGACGAATGGCCTCAGGACGGATTCTGATGGTCAAGCACGGCGAGACGATGGATGCGCATCAGGGTCGTAGCCAGTTGACCGCTTGGCTGTCGGAAGACGAAGGGGCAACCTGGTTGGGCGGTCTGATGCTGGACCCGCGTACCGGTATTTCGTATCCCGATGGCACGCAGGCCCCCGACGGCACGATCTATATTTCGTACGATCGTGAACGATCGCGACTGGGCGAAATCCTGATGGCGCGAATCACGGAAGAGGACATTTTGGCAGGCGAACTGGTGCATCCTGATTCGCGGCTGAAGATGCTGATCAGTCGTCCACTGAAGCTCGGCAACTCGCCCCCGCCCTGAGTCGCCGTTAAGCACCCGTCCGTTGCGCGAACACTCGATCAACAATAGCCCCTTGAGCGGCATGGCACTGGTCGGCGGTTTTCGGTCAACATCGGCGGCTAGCGCCGTGCCGCTCAGGTTTCGCCTTGGAGTACTCGCAGGATGCCGCGACAGAAATCGGGCAGATCGTCCGGCTTGCGACTGCTGACAAAGTGGCGATCGACCACGACGGGCGCATCTTCCCAAAGCGCGCCGGCGTTGATCAAATCATCTTTGATCCCGGGCGAACCGGTAACGCGGACGCCGTGGTAGACACCGGCCGAAATCGGGATCCATCCCCCGTGGCAGATCGCAGCGATCAGCTTGCCCGATGCATCGAAGTCTCGCACCAGCTTAAGAACCCGGGGATCGCGCCGCAGCTTGTCCGGCATGAAGCCACCGGGGACGATCAAACCATCGAAAGCCTCGGGGTCCACGTCGCTGAGCGAAGTGTCACTTTGACAGGGGTAGCCATTCTTACCCATATAGGTCACCCGAGCTTCGGGGCCCGCGACGACCACCTGAGCCCCGGCCTCGATCATCCGCAGTTTCGGGTACCAAAGTTCCAGATCTTCGTACACGTCGCCGACGAACATCAGGATGCGTTTCCCCGTCAATGGTGATGGCATCGAGTCAAATCCTTCAAGGCTATTTCAATACGGTTCTCAGTTACCATTGCCTGCGGCCAGCAGCCGAGCCAACGATCGGGAAAGCCCTTCCAAGGCGTCGGCACTTGGCAGGGTGACGGTCAGCCGCTGTCGACCCTGTTCGTCCTGATCGACACATTCGCCCAGCCGAAGGCGCAGATCGCTCGCCAATCGGTCGGTCGCTTCGGTCGCCGGCTGGTCGGCCATCAGTTCGCCCAAGAATTGGAACGCGGCCCCCAGCAACTCGCCACCCGCCGCAGCCACCCGATCCCGCCGCGCCAACAATTCCGCCTCGCGCTGCTTTTCGATTCGCTGCGATTCGTCGATTCCCGCTTCGGGTTTCGCACCGAGCAAAACCTCCAGACGACGCTTCAAGGCATCCATGCCGGCCGTCAATTCGACTTCGTCAATGTCCGAATCCTGATTCAACGCGGCCATGGCCAACTCGTGTTTTCCGCTCAGCGTGTTCAACAGCCGCTCTTCGATCGTGTCTTCGGTGATCAGCACGTAGACTTGCACCGAACGCTTTTGACCCATGCGATGCGCTCGCGAGATCCGTTGCTCCAGCACGGCCGGGTTCCACGGCAGATCGACGTTGATCACCGTGTTGGCGGCCTGCAGGTTCAAGCCGGTCGAGCCCGCATTGGTGGTCAAAAAGACCTGACAACGCGAATCCTGCTGGAACTGATTCACCAACAACTGCCGCTTCCGCTGAGGCACCTTGCCATCCAAACGCACGTACGGCACGCGGCGTTGGTCCAGCATCGGCTGAATCAGATCCAGCATGGTGGTCCATTCGGAAAAGAGCACGACCTTGCGGTTCTCTTCCGCGAACAACGAATCAAACAATTCCGCGATCCGATCCAGCTTGCTGGAATACCCCGGCTCTTGCTTGTCGGCCAGAAACGTCGAGTTGGCGCACAGACGGCACATCAACAGATACTTCTGCAACCGCAGCAAATCCATCTCGGTCAGAAACTTCTTGTTGATGATCGCCGACAAATTCTGCATATACGCCCCGTGCATTCCCAATTGTTCGTCGGTCGGCGCGATACGGACGATTTCAGTCGTGCGCGAGGGTAGCTGTTGCATCACCGATTGACGGGTTCGGCGCAACAGGATCGGCTGCAGATTCTCCCGCAGAACGTCCAGATTCTTGTATCCCACAACCTTGCCGTGATCGTCCACCACGCGATGCCGATGAAAGAATCGGAAAGCGGGGGCCAAGCGCCGATCGTCGATAAACTGGACGACGGAGTACAATTCATCCAACCGGTTCTCCAGGGGCGTGCCCGACAGGACCAGGGCGAACGGAGATTTCAGGCTCTTGATCACCGCACTGGTCTTGGCTTCCCAGTTCTTGATCCGTTGGCCCTCGTCCAGGATGATCAAATCCCACTTGATCCGCTCGATCGTGGTCACGTCCCGCAGCACTTGTTCGTAATTGCAGATCGTGAAAAAGCACGAATTGTCGTACTGGTCCGCACGTTGCGCCGCAGTGCCGACAACCATCTGACAATCCCGATCGCTGAACCGATGGATTTCGTTCCGCCACTGACTCTTCAGCGACGTGGGACAGATGACCAGCACGCGTTGGATGTCGGCGTGTTCCGCCAGCAGTTCGGCAACGCCCAAGCCCTGAATGGTCTTTCCCAACCCCATGTCATCTGCCAGGATCGCACGGCCCGCGCCGACGGCAAAGGCGATGCCGTCCATTTGATAAGGCAGTAGTTCGGCCTTCAGCAGCGTTGTCCGCAGCGGATGGTTCGCAGGGTCGCGGCGGATCTCGGCCACTTGATCCGCAATCCGCTGCTGGAACAACGACTGCTGAATATACTCTTCGGCGTCCGGTGTGATGATCACCGTCTGATCGTGCCGCTGCAACTGGCGGATGCGTTTCATCAAATCGGCCAGATCGGTGATCGGGTGCTTCACCAGCGGTGCGACGATCCGAGTCACTTCCGGCGAAAGTTCGGTCGGGCATTCCAGCTCTAAACAGACCTGCTCGCCGTACCGCAAGTGCAACAAGAGCTGGTCGACCTGGTAGGGCGTGCGGCGTTGTCGAGCCGGAAATCGGCGTTTGACTTTCTCCAGGGCGTGCAGGATGTGCTTGCAGGTGCCCAACGTATTGCAGCGAAAGTCAGGGCAACTGCACATCGATTCGCCTCGTTCTTCGCCGCGCAACGTCAAGCGATACGACTTTCCCGATTCTTCGCTGGTCACCGTGTACTCGGTCCACGGGCGGCTGGGATCGGCCGAACGCAACGTCATGCGTTCCTTGCGAGCCCGCTCTTTGCGTTCGCGCAGCGCGCGTCGAATCAACTGCTCTTCGGTCAAACACTCCAGAGGCAGTTCCTCCTCGGGAGGTTCGGCCAGCCCCAGCTCCATCTTATGCTCGAGGATCACCGAAAACGCCGCACCGACCTCTTCACACGGCATGTTGCCGCGGTCGCACTCCCACCGCAGTCGTTGCCGGGCGCCGTCTTCCAGCCAGATCGAGACCACCGCCGGGTGGGGCTCACCGAACCGCAACTCGAATCGGTGACGATTCAATCGCACCTGCCGAGCCAAATCGATTTCGAACTTGGACCCTGCCATGATCAACCACTTGCCATCCTCGCCGATCAGTCGACAAGCTTGATCGAAGGTCAAGCGAGATAATTTGTCATGCAGTGTCAGTTGGTTGCGTTTTCTTGTGACCATGCTGCCTCCCTGCGAACCAGGGCCATCCGAATCGGAGCTTCGAATTTCAACAAAACCAGTTCCTAAGTGTACGCAGTTTTCGCTGGGCGCCAATGGCCCGTAACGAACGAAGTACACGTTGGTAAAAAAGACAGCTTCGCGCCCCTCTCGTAAGGATCGGTAAAGAAACAACGGTCGTGTTTTCGGGTGAGCGGCAAGGCGCTAGCCTCCGTTCTTGCCGTCGTCTTGGAAACGGTGGCTAGCGCCATTCCGCTCAGTTAATCGTCGCCGATCCTAAGGAGCCGGTGGCTAGCGCCATTCCGCTCAGTTAATCCTCGCCGATCCTAAGGAACCGGTGGCTAGCGCCATTCCGCTCAGTTAATCGTCGCCGATCCTAAGGAGCCGGTGGCTAGCGCCATTCCGCTCAGTTATTTCTTCGCCGATCCTAAGCGGGTCCCATGTTCCCGCCGACCGACGATTCTGCCATCATGGATGCCGATAAGCAAGCGGACGTATTCCAGAGTTCGAGTTTTCGACAGTTACGGGAGACATGAGCGATGACCGTCAAGTATGGAGTGATCGGATTGGGTTGGTTCGGCGAAAAGCACTGCGAGGCCCTGGCCGGGCTTCCGGGCGTCCAACTGCATTCGTTGTGTACCCGGACGCCCGCACGGCTGGCAGAGATGGCCGATCGATTCCAACCCGGCCGCACGTTTACCGACTATCGCGAAATGCTGGAAGATCCCGAGTTGCAGGCAGTCAGTGTCGTGACGATGTGGGACCAGCACACCGAGCCGACGGTGGACGCACTGGCCGCCGGCAAACACGTGTTCCTGGAAAAACCGATGGCGTCGACCGTGGCGGATTGCCAACGCATCCTTGCAGCGTCCGAAGCATCCGAAGCCTTTCTGATGGTCGGGCACATCTGCCGGTTCAATCCCCGGTACGCGGCCGCTCGAGCCGAAATCCAGGCGGGACGTATCGGAAAGATCCTCTCGATGTACGCTCGCCGCAATATCCCGGCGCCGGTCAGCGACCAGATCCTGAATAAGATCGGACCGATCATCGGCGATGGCGTCCACGATACGGACCTGATGCTGTGGTTCAGCGGTGACAAGATCGTGTCGGCTTACGCGCAGACGACGCGGATGCGCGATCGAAAATATCCGGATCTTGGATGGACCATGTATCGTTTCGCCAGCGGGGCAACCGGTGTCCTGGAAGATGCCTGGTGCCTGCCGGACAAGACCCCGTTCCAAATCGATGAACGGATGGAGATCATTGGCACCGAAGGCTCGATCCACATCCACGAAACGCATCCGAATTTCTCGATCTGCGACGCCCGGGGATGGCATTCGCCGGACACGACGTACTGGCCGCTGCTGTACGGCAAACGGGTTGGCGCCCTGCGTGATGAACTGGCCTATTTCATCGGCTGCGTCCGCACGGGACGCTCGCCCGATCTGATCCACCCGCAGGAATCGCTGGAAGCCGTCCGCGCATGCCTGGCCGCCGAACAATCCGCAGCCACCGGCCAGATCGTAACGCTCAGCGACGATTAGGTTTGGCAGAAAAATGGAGAAGATGGATTGGGATTAGCAGAAAAATTGGTGGCAGAAAGATGAAGAAGATGGATTGGGATTAGCAGAAAAATTGGTGGCAGAAAGATGAAGAAGAGAAGATGTTTTGGGTTTGTCTGCCACCAGTTTTTCTGCCCCATTTCTTGAGGGTAATACAGATGCCCATCGTTGTGCATGCCGAAATCCGCAGGCCGTCGCAGGACGAATTCGCGGCGATTTCGTACGATGTCATGCATCATCTGTTTGCGATCCACAACGAATTTGGTCGGTTTCTACGTGAAGAGATCTACAAACGAGAATTGGCGGCGCGGCGGTCCGGTCTGCAACTGGAAGTTCCGATCGAGGTGTCTTTTGGCAGTTTCACAAAACGCTACGAAATGGACGTGCTGGCCGACCATGCGGCGGTGTTCGAATTGAAAGCCGTCGAAGCACTCGCGCCGATACACGAAGCACAGTTGCTCAATTATCTGCTGTTGGCGGAATTGCCCCATGGGAAACTGGTGAACATGCGGCCCGATGTCGTCGAACATCGGTTTGTGAACACCAGCTTGCGACTGGCCGACCGACGGCAGTTTACGGTGATCGACGACGAAGTGGATGCCATCCCAGAATTGCGTCGTATCAAGGATTTATTCCTGGAACTGATAGGTGATTGGGGCACCGGTTTGGAATTGTCGCTGTACACCGAGGCCATGACGGAACTACTGGGAGGTGAAGAACGAGTGATCCAGGAGATCGAAATCCTGTCGGGCAGCCGCGTCACCGGCACACAAAAGGTCCATTGGGCATTGTCAGATACGCCGTTCAAGATCACTTCGTCCGACGAACAAGGCCGCCACAGATTCGCCGAACACGCACGAAGATTCCTTCAGCATACCCGTTTATCTCGTCTGCTATGGATCAACGTCACGCTGCACGAAATCCTGTTCCGGACCATTTACAAGCAGAAAAACTGATGGCAGAAAAATAAACTGAAATTCGTTTAGATTTGGCAGAAACATTGGTGGCAGAAAAATAACAAAAAGAAGACCTTCTGAATCTTTCTGCCATCAATCTTTCTGCTACCAATTTTTCTGCTATCAATCTTCCTGCCATCCTCCCCAACGATTTTCCGATCACTTTTTGAAGGAACGGCGACGGTTGGCAGACGATTGTCGGATGGCCTGCTGGCGGCGGGCGATTTGGGCCGGGTTTTCGGCTTGTCCCGTCAACTCGTACAAGAAACGGCTCGGGATCGTGTCTCGCGGTTTGCCCCACTTCATCCGAGTTCGGGGGAAGGACAAGCTCAGGCAGTCCTGAGCCCGCGTCACGCCGACGTAACACAAACGACGCTCCTCGTCCACGCCGCTTTCATTGTCAGCCAGGCTGCGGTGATGCGGCAGGATGCCTTCCTCCATGCCCACCATGTAGACGTGCGGGAATTCCAGGCCCTTGGCGCTGTGCAAGGTCATCAGGACGACCGCGTTGCGACGTAACTGCTTTTCTTTTTCGTCATCGAAGGCGCGGTCGCCCAAGGCCACCTCGTCCAAGAAATCCAACATCTTCGGTTTGGCAGCTTGCTGCTCGTACGCGCCCAGAGCGTTGATGACCTCCTGCACCGATGCCCAACGCGATTGCTGCTCGTCGGGGTTGGAATACAGCCGATTCAACTCAGCTTCGTAGCCGACGCGATCGATCAACTGCCTGGCCACGTCCACCAACGTCGATCTGCTGTCAAGCTGCTCGCGATGACGTTCGATCATTCGCGCGAAATCGCTGGCCGCCGGTCGGCTGTTGGCCGGCAGACACGTCGGATGCTGGACGATCTGCCATAGGCTTTGTCCTGATTGGACGGCCGCCTTCATCATCGCCTCGACCGATTTCGAACCGATCCCACGCGGCGGCGTGTTGACGATCCGCAGCAGCGAAACTTCGTCCTGCGGCACGACCAACACGCGGAGATACGCCAGGACGTCACGCACCTCTTTGCGATCGAAGAACGACATGCCGCCCACCAGGACGTACGGTAGTTTCACCCGCCGCAGTTCGGTCTCGAATGCTCGCGTCTGCTCGTTCGTACGAAACAGCACAGCGAACTGACTGGGTTGGAACTGGCCGCCCTCCACGTGCCGGCGGATTTCGTCGACAACGGTCCGAGCTTCGGCGTTTTCATCCGGAAATTGCAGCACGCGGGGACGTTGGCCGCCGTGCCGCGCGGCCTGCAACACCTTGTCGTGCCGCACCTTGTTGAAGCGGATCAACCGATTGGCCACTTCCAGGATCGCCGCCGTCGACCGGTAATTATGTTCCAGGCGAACCACGGTCGCCTCGGGCCAGTCGTCGCGAAATCGCAGGATGTGCTCGACCTCCGCCCCTCGCCAGCCGTAGATCGATTGGTCGTCGTCGCCCACCACGCACAGATTCCGGTGCCCGGATGCCAAAGCCTTGACGATGCGATATTGGCTGCCGTTGGTATCCTGGTACTCGTCGATCAACAGATGATCGAAGCGTGACGCCTCGTCCTGCAAGGCGTCCGGGTGATCTCGAAACAACTGCTCGGTACACAACAGCAGATCGTCAAAGTCCACCGCACCCGCATTCTTTAACGTCTGCTGGTACCGCCGATAGGCCATCGACGCCAGGTGCTCCCTGTCGGTGCGAGCCAGCCGCGTCGAATCGGCGGGCAACACGCTGCGCGACTTCCACGATCCGATCAGGCTTAGCAGCTCGGCGGGCCGCAACGTCTCGTTCGGCACGCGGATCTCCCGCAGCACTTGGCGAGCCAGACTCTCCTGGTCCCCCCGATCATAGATCGCGAACTGATCCGGATAGCCCAGAACACGGATGTGGCGTCGCAGGATCTTCACGCAATGCGAATGGAACGTCGACGTCGCCGGCCGTTCCTTCAACCGCTTCCCCAACAGATGCCCGATCCGCTCCTGCATCTCGGCCGCCGCCTTGTTCGTGAACGTCACGGCCAGAATACGGGTCGGTCGGATACCGTGGCGGATCAAGTTGGCGATGCGGAACGTGACTACTCGCGTCTTACCCGTACCCGCCCCAGCCAGCACCAAAAGGGGGCCTGAAAGGGTATTGACAGCCTGTTTTTGAGGTGGATTCAGTTCCATAATGACCTTACGGCAACGCCAGCGGAAGCTTCGCGACGAGTACCGACGCAAAAAAACACGGCGTCTTGCTGGTCCTTAGAAGATGGTACAGACCGTACCAGTACCATTCCTTCCCAGGCAGCAAGACGCCACGAAACCTGTTCGAGTTGCCAAACGATTTTTGCAGAAAGTTCGCGCAACGGATTGTAACATGTCATTCCTGTTACGACAGGATGCCGGAGCACCCACGGTTGCAACGCCGCATCCAACGCCGGATAGCCCGTTTCCGTTAGGCACAGGCTGTATTCCAAGGAAGATCGGATGGCCCGCTTGGTGCCCGACTTGCGAGACGGTATTATAGAAGAAACTTGGTGGTTTGGCACACATGCGTCTTTCGTATCGGAACTCGGGTGCGAAAGTCGGCTGGAAAAGGAGACACATCGTGACGCATCGCATACTGGTCGTCGGTTGCGGCAGCCACGGGCAGCGGCATCTGCGCTGTTTTCTTCGCACGGGACGCGTGGAAGCCGCGACCTGCGACCAAGATCCACGGCTGGTGGAACGCGTTAGCGCGAAGCACGACGTCGTGGGCTTCAACGATTGGCAGACCGCCCTGCTGGTCCACGGTCCCGAAGCGGTGGTCATCGCGACATCGGCAGCTCAGCACGTGCCGATCGCGGCGTTCGTCTTGCGGCACGGAGCGGCGGTGCTGATCGAAAAGCCATTGAGCACCACATTGGATGATCTGCCTGCCATGTATCAAGCGATGGCCGGCAGCGGTGCGGCGGCGGCGGTGGCTTACGTGGACCGCTTTCTGCCCGGTTTGGCAGAGATGCGGGGGTTCCTGCAATCCGGCGTCTTCGGCGCACCGCTGCAGGTTTCCGCCTCGGCGGGCCAGCATCTGCCCACGATGCGCCCCGATTATCGGGAAACACGTGATGCGTATCACGAGAGCGGTGGAGGCGCGATTCACAGCGAACTGACCGATCTGGTCGATGCCGTCCAATGGCTGGTCGGACCCGCGACGCGGCTGTACTGCGAGGCAGCTTGCCAATCGCTGACGGGCGTCGAAGTCGAGGATTCGGTCTGTGTGACCGCTCGCCACGGCGATCTGCTGGCCGCCTACTCGCTGAATCAGTTCCAGGCCCCGGACGAACTGACCATCCAAGTTCATTGCCAACAAGGCAGCTTGCGCTTCGAAAGCCACCGCCAGCGGTGGAGCACGTTTCCGATGGGTGCGGATGCCTGGGAACATCACGCGGCGCCCGTCGATCAGGACGACGACCCGTCCGTCGCTCTGGCTCATGCTTTTCTGGACTGCCTGGAAAAGAAAGTCACGCCAATCTGTACGGTGGCCGAGGCCGAACGTGCCTTGCGATTCAACCTGGCCGCCCATCGATCGGCTCGCGAGTCGATCATGGTCTCGATCGATTGACCCTGAAGGAGCCGTTCTGTCATGAAACCGTCGTTCATCCAAATCGGAAGCCGGGCCGTGCTGATACTGTGCGGCGTCTTGATAGGGATCGAAGCGGTTGCAACGGATCCGGCGCGTCCCAATGTCGTCGTCTTCCTGGCCGATGACGCTGGCTGGGGTGATTTCAGCATCCATGGCAACTATCAAGTCGAAACGCCCCACATCGATTCGCTGGCGCGCCAAGGCGTCACCATCGACCGCTTCTACGTTTGCCCTGTGTGCTCGCCGACTCGTGCCGAGTTCCTGACCGGACGCTACCACCCGCAAACGGGGGTCTACGGTGTTTCGACGGGTCAGGAACGCATGGAGCCCGCAGAACGAACGATCGCCGATGCGTTCCAAGCGGCCGGATACGCCACCGGCTGTTTCGGAAAATGGCACAACGGAAGCCAGTGGCCTTATCACCCGATCGCGCGCGGCTTCGACCAGTACTTCGGCCACACCTCCGGACATTGGGGAGAATACTTCGATGCCCCCTTGGAACGCAACGGTCGAATGGAACGGACCAGCGGTTATATCGTCGACGTTTGTACCGACGAGGCGTTGGCATTCATCCGACGTCACGGCGACGGGCCTTTCTTCTGCTTCATTCCCTTTACCACGCCGCATTCCCCTTGGGCGGTGCCCGATGAGTACTGGCAGCGGTTTCGCGACAAACCCATCACGCTGCGGGCCACCCAAGCCGATCTGGAGAACGAGGATCACACTCGTTGTGCTCTGGCCATGATGGAGAACCAGGACTGGAACGTCGGACGAGTCCTGAAGCTGCTGGACCAACTGGAGGTGGCCGACAACACGATCGTAGTCTACTTTTCCGATAACGGACCCAACAGCCACCGGTTCAACGGCGGGATGAAGGGCCGCAAAGGAAATACCGACGAAGGGGGCATTCGATCACCTTGCTTCATCCGCTGGCCCGCTCGGCTGCCCGCCGGACATACGGTCACCCAGATCGCCGGGGGGATCGATCTGCTGCCAACTCTGACCGCTCTGGCGGGTATCCCGCGCGTGGGTGATCTGCCGCTGGACGGACGTGACCTGTCCTCCCTGTTACTGGGCGAACCGATCGATTGGCCCGATCGGAAGATCTTCACCACGTGGGCAGGTCGCACCAGCGTGCGGACTCAGCAGCACCGCATGGATCAAGCAGGCAGATTGTTCGATATGCTGGCCGACCCCGGCCAGACCAAAGACATCGCCAAAGCTGAGCCCGAAGTCGCCGTTCGTCTGCGGCAAGCCGTCCAACAATGGCAGAAGGAAATGGGGATCGGCAAGCCGTTGACACCCGAGCAGCGTCGCGCGGTCGATCCGCGCCCCTTCGACGTGGGCTATCCGGAATTCCCGATCACGATGTTGCCCGCTCGAGATGGCCAACCGCGCGGTGGCGTACAACGCAGCGCCCCGGCACCGAACAGTTCCTACTTCGTGGATTGGACCAGCCTGGACGATCGTTTGGTCTGGAACGTTCGCGTACAGACGTCGGGTGATTATCGCGTCGTGATCGACTATACCTGCCCCGTACCGGATGCCGGATCTTTGGTCGAGTTGAGCTTCGGGGACCGTCGTTTGACGGGGCGAGTGGAACCCGGTTGGGATCCTCCGTTGTACACCAACCAGGACACGCTGCCGCGGCCCCCGGCTGAATCCCAGATGAAGGAATTCCGACCGTTGGATCTTGGAACCATTCCCTTGGAATCCGGAACGGGCGAACTGACGCTGCGTGCCCTGGAGATCCCCGGGCGCTACGTGATGGACGTCCGCCGTTTGACGCTCACGTTGCAAACGGAACCCTGATCAGCCGCGCGTGAGCCGAAACGCCGTCAAGTCGATCTCCACAGGTTGGCGACAGATCAGGTCGCTGATCACCAGAGCCGTAGCCGGGGCCAGGTGCAGCCCGCTGCGAAAGTGCCCGGCGGCCACGAAGGCGTTTTCCAACGACCCGATCCGGCCGATGTACGGCAGACCGTCGATCGAGCCGGGTCGCAAGCCTGCCCACGTTTGTTGAACCGGGGCCTGGCGCAAGGCGGGGACCAGATCGCGAGCCATCTGCTCCAGATCGTTCAACACGCCGGGCGTCGTGCTCTTGTCGAAGCCCGCATCTTCCTCGGAAGAGCCGGCCAACACGAAGCCGTCGTCGCGTGCCACCAGATAGCGGCTGCCTTCGTTGATGATCCGCCGCAACGGACGATCGGGACATCGGAACAGCACCATCTGGCCTCGGACCGGCCGGATGCCGCTCGGAATACCGACCATCTGCAACAGCCGATCCGTCCAAGCGCCGCTGGCGATCGCAAAGTTCGCCGCGAACAGCGGCCCCGCGTCGGTTTCGACCGCGATCAGTCGACCGGAATTTCGCCGCACCCCACGGACCGGAACGCCTTCGGAAAGCCGCACGCCGCGCTGGCGGCAAGCGGCGGCCAACGCTTGCAGATGCCGTGGATTGCGCAACTGGGCTTCATCGGGTGCGAAATAGACGGCTTTCAATCGCCCGGATGCCATCCCAAGCGTCAAGGCCGGCTCGCATTCCGCCAGTTGCGGCTGGTCCAATCGCTGGAATTCGATCTGATGCTGGCGGAAGTGGGCCGCCAGACCCGCCAGTGCGGCAGCCTCGCCTCGGCTGCGCGCCACGTAAACGCCACCGCAACGGCGATACCCATTGTCGATTCCCGTGGCTTCCAACAAGGCCCGGGACCAGACGGGGTACAGTTCGTGGCTGCGCGCTCGCAACCAGTCCCAAGGTTCAATATCCCGGTGCAACCGCGCCGGCGGCAGAATCCCGGCGCCGGCCCACGATGCTTCGCGTCCCAACACACCTCGGTCGACCACGTGCACTCGCAGCCCTCGACCGGACAATTCATACGCCAGCGATAAACCGATCACGCCTCCACCAACGACCAGGCAATCATCCATGGCGTTTCGGTTTTCCGGCCGAGGAGGATTCGGAACTGCGCGCCAGACGCAAGACCAGTTGTTCCAGCACCAGACGGGAGAGATCGGGACTGGAATGCGAACCCTTCATCGCCAAGTCGGCTTCCAGCAACCAGCGGTGCAGTTTGCCCGCCCGGTCGCGCCGCAGTTGTTTCAACTGATGTTCGGCACTGGTCAACGCGCCTCGGGGAAAATCTCGAAAACCGGCCTGCTCCAGCACCGCCCGCAGCGCCGGTCGACGCCCTTCGCGCTCCATTCGCTCGAAGATCCGCGTCGCGTTCGCAAAGCGCCGCAACGACCACGCGATCTGGCCAAACAACGAGATCGGCGGCTCGCCGGCCTGCAGTGCCAGATCCAAGTGCCGCAGCGCCTCGGCCGCGTTTCCGTCGCAAGCCGCGTCCATCAGCTCCCAGACGGTCTTGGCCTTCCAGCCACCGACCACGTCCTGAACCAGTTCCGGACGAATCGTCCCGCCAAGCCCCGCGAACAGGGCCAGTTTCGCCAGTTCCTGGTCCAATAGCCCGAACTCGATCCCCACCAAATCCAGCAGCAGCGCGGCGGCCTTCGCCTCCAGCACAGCCTCGTGCCGTTGCTTTGCCCAGCGGACCAGCCAGGCGGCGATGCGACGACGGTCGATGCTCTTGCCCGTGCCCAGCGTGGGAGCGCGGCACGCGATCGCCAGCCCGCTCTTGTCGATCGCCTTATACAAACGAGTTGTCGCCACCCAAGTGTTCACTTCCAAGATCAACACGCCGGTGGAACGCGGCTTTTCGACGTAGGCTTCCAGTTTCTCCCGGAGCTTGGTGATAAACGCATCCGCCTGCTCGATCACCGCCAAACGCCGTTGACCGCCTCCGAACAAGGCAACCGTCGACAATTCATCCACAACGTCCCGCCACGAAGCCTCGTCGCCGTCGAACGTGGCGAACGGTGTGTCGTCATCGGAGGAAACGGCAGATCGCAGCGTCTTGATCGCCAGACGCTTGAGGAACGGGTCATCGCCATAGACGACGTTCACCGGCGCCGGCGGATGTTTCCCGGGCGATTCCAAAAAGTCGAATACGTGCAACTGCTCAGCCATCTCGCTCGTCTTCTTATCGATCACGCAATTATTGCAGGAAGCTTCTACCCGCCACGGGACAACGTTGCCGCCGGGGGGATTGGGCGGAGACCCTTCGCCGTGGAGCCATCTGTCAAGCAGCTTGGAATTGTAACACCGACGCTGCCCATCTGCCAGCAGCCAACCTCAGCCCTGCGAGGTTGCCTCACACCATGCCCCATCGCTTGCGCAGCGTCCATTCGGTGGTCAGTAGCGCCACGAGCAGCAGCAACAGCGCCCAGGCATCGCGAGACGTGTCGCCCAACTGCCATTTGGTTTGGATTTCGATGTCCATCTCGGGAGGCTGATCTCGCAGTTCTTCCAACACGCCGAGCAATTGTTCGGGGGCAATCAACCTTCCGCCGGCCTCGCTTGTCATGGCCGCCAGCCGCGCCAATTGATCGTGGTCGGCCGCCGGATTGCTCAGTTCCAGATCCCGGTCGAAGACCAGGAACTCGCTATCGGCCGTGCCGATCGGTTCGCCTTCCAGTTCCGCGGAAATCTCGATCGAGTAGTCGCCCGGTTGGTCGACCGCCTCGATCGCGCCGGACCATTGATCCGCCTCGCGGCGTAGTGCAAGGGGACGCCGCTGGCCGTCGGGACCGATCCAATGGGCGCTCAATTGCGCATCGGTCAACGGTGCTCCGCTCGCGGCGCTCGCGCCGGCGGTGAAAGGAACGCGCGCTCCCGGGAAGAAACGTCGTTGAGGCATACGGACCCAGACGTCCTTCTGCTGCAAGTCATCGCGTCGTACGAGCCACAAGATGGCTTGTCGCCAAAACCGCTTATGTTCCGTCTCGTGTCCCAGCATCCACCATCGCCAGGTCGAATCGCCCGCCATCGCGACGACTCGCCCCTGACCATATTGGCCCACGACCAGCAGCGGGTCGCCCGCTTCGGATTCCGCAAGGACCAACACGCCCGTCGCATCCTTGACGGCCGCCCAGCGGTTGGCGCCGGACAACGGGGGCAGCGACTCCCAAAGTCGCCGATTATCCGCTTCGGCAGCCAGCCGGACGATCGGGTGATCTCGTTGCGGGACCATCACAATCGGACCTTCCAGATGCAGGTCCCGGCGGATGGGCGCGTCAAAGTCCTGACGCTCAAAGCGGTCCATCTCGATGGGCATCACGTCGGCCAAAGGCGTGTTCCGATAACCGCCCGCGCCGAAGCTGTGGTACCCGCCCAGCAAAAGCAGGCCTTTGCCCCGATCGATGGCTTCGGCCAGCAGCTTGAGATTCGTTTCGCCCAACGCGGTGGCGTCCAGATCGCCCAGTACAAATACATCGTAATCCGGATCGGACAACGGGTCGCTCAGATCGATGGGCCAGCGATCGCGCAGACGCGGATCGATCCAGATGAAGTCCAAGTCGATATCCGGTGACGCGGCCAGCGATCGGCGAAGAAACATCTGTTCGTTCCGCAATTGGCCCTCCAGATACAACACTCGCAGCCCACCCTCCAGCACGCGTAGATACGCGCTCAATTCGTTGTTCTTGGTCACCAACTCGCCCGGTTGTTCGGCGGCCCGTAGCGTCAGCCTGTATCGTCCGGGTTCGGGCGGCACGTAGCGCAATTCGACCGGAACTTGCTGATTGTCCTCGGTCGCCACGATTTCGATCGGGCCGATCTGCTTGACCTGGCCGTCGGGCTTCGCCACTTCCAATTCGACGGGAATCGCCGTGTTCAAATAGCCGCTGACGCGGACCGTGGCTCGGATCGGCAATTCGTTCTTGACGAAAACCGTGTATTGGTCCTGCAGGTTCTCGACAGCCACGTCGCGCGCCTGAACGACATCCCCCACGGCGCCGAAGGGCACGGCATACAACGGATACCCCAACCGTTCCAACTCACGACCCACCTCGGCCAATTCCACGGGCGGATCGAAGGCCGTTTGGACGCCATCGCCCATCAACACAACGCCGGCCAGGCGTTTTCCCATTTCGCGCCGCAGAGCCTCGTGCAGATTGGTGCCGATATCCGTCAGGTCGCCCAACGGTTCGTCCGGCAACGCGAACTTTCGTCCTACTCGATCGATCGGGTACAGTTCCCGATCGTACGCATAGGTCCTGATCTCGATCTTTTCGGACATTTGCTCCAGCACGGGCGCCGCCTGCTGTATCGTCGCCACCTGGGATTCCCAGCGGGATTGCCTGCTTCCGGCCTCGGGCAGTTGCATGCTGCGGCTGGAGTCCAACAGCAGGATCAGCACCGAAGTCTGAGGCCTGCGAACCGTGCTGATCAAGGTCGGCCGTAGCATCGCCAGCACGATCAGCCCGATCACGGCCAGCCGCAATCCGGCCAACACCCGCCGCCCCCGCGCACCCAGCCGTCCATACGACGGCCGGACCCACAGCAGCGATATCAAGACCAGGGCCACGACGGCCACCAACGCATAACTGTTTCCCAAAGGCTGCAGATACCAGTACGACATGGCAGATCATCCGGAATCCGCCAAGTCGCCATCGTACAGACGATAGGTCTTCGTGATCTTGGCGCCGCCCCGCTTCAGCGATTGATAGGACAAGTGATTGCTCTCCAACACCCAGGAGAACTCGGCCTCTTCAATCCCCCACGCCAATGCATCCGGCACCAAACGCGATAGCAAGACCAATCCAACGCCCCATTTCTGATACTCCGGGACAACGTTCGTGCTGATCAAACGGATGCGTTTGATCGCCTTCTTGTTCGCCAACAGTCGAAAGAAGCCGAAAGGAAACAATCGACCATTGATCTTCCGAATGCGAGGATGATAATCCAACAATCCAAACACCGCCCCGATCGGCTCGCCGTCGACTTCCGCTACCGTCGTCATTTCGGGGACGATCAGATGCTTCAGACCGGCAGCCATGTGTTCCACTTCTCGCTCGGACAACGGCACGAAACCCCAGGTGCCGACCATCGAACGATTGTAGATGTCCAGAAACATGCGGACCTCTTGACTGAACCGCGAACGATCGAGCGTCCGTAATTTGACGTCGAAACGTCTGGTGGCTTCTGCCACAACGAAATCCAGCTTCTTGTCCAATCCTTTCAGCATATCAACGTGACCCCAAAAGGCGTACATCTCTTGGGTCTTTTGCAAGCCGACCGATTCGATCAACCGTTGATAATGGGGTGGATTATAGGTCATCATAAACGTCGGCATGCTGTCGAAACCATCGATCAGCAGGCCGCATTCATAATTCATCGAAGGGTTCACGGGTCCACGAATCGACTGCATCCCTCGTTGCTTGAGCCATTGACGCGCCGCGTCAAATAAGCCATCAGCGACTGCCTGGTCGTCGATGCTCTCGAAAAACCCGAAAAAACCGCGTTGCTCCTCGTATCGTTGATTGTGAGCCTGGTTGACGATCGCGGCGATCCGTCCACAGGGCTGGCCATCTCGGATCGCTACGAACGTCTGAATCTCCGAGTATTCGTAAAACGGATGCTTCTTGAAGTTCAACAGCTCTTTTTGATTCTTTCGCAAGGGCAGAACCCAGCAAGGGTCGTCTCGATACAACTGCCAGGGCAGGTCGAAGAACTGAGCTTGTTCCTTGCGACTAAGCACCGGTATGACGGCCAAATCCGACATGACTGAAACCTGTTTCGTTTGCGAAAATGACGACCGAGCCACGCAAGACATACTTTATTTGGTTTATCACAAAACCTACGAAAGTACTTAAAGCATGTCTTCGGGGACTGCAATCCAGGTTGGACGATTTTTGCAATCTGCCAACCCAAACTGATATCGTACAAGGATTTCGCGACGATGAACACACCGTTGTTCGAGGCTACGGAGTCCTGCTTGCCGCGAGTGGCTAGTGCGTTGTCCAGGCGAAATCTTGGGGTCGCGATCAGTGAGCGGCACGGCGCTAGCCGCCGTTGGCATCCAGAACCGGCGGCTAGCGCCGTGCCGCTCACAATCCGCATTTTTCGCCTGGACAACGCACTAGGTAGGTTGTCAATCGGTTCGGCATGGTTCCGACAACGACGGGTATCATGTGTCCTACACGGTGAACTGGAAGACGGATTCTTGGTAAATCGGGCTTTTAAACCAATTTCGCGAAACGGACGACGGCCCCATCTCGTCTTTTTCTGGTAACCGCACGATCACCGTCCTGCTCAGGCGGATTGAGGCGTACAATGAAAATGTGCACCGGGCAGCGGTCGTAAGGCGTGATCGCACAGCGCCCGGGCAGCTTGGTGCCAGCTTTTTCAAGGAAATTCGACATGTTTCTCGCGCGTCGTCTGCCTCACGGCTTGGTCCTATTGGTATTGGCCAGTTGTCTGGTCGCTCGTCCGGCTCGCGGCGATGGCCAGCAGATCGGGTATCTGGAGACTTTTGCACTGGCCGAAGACCGCGAGCAGGCCTTACAGACTCTGGTCCCCGGCTCGTCGGACTATTACTACTACCATATCCTGCATTACCAGAACACGGGCCGGTTGGATAAGGCCGAACCGCTGCTCACGATGTGGGAGCAGCGGCATCGTGGGGATAATCGGCGCTCGGTGCTGGAAAACCGCCAGATCTTGCTCAGCTATGATGCGGACCCCGAATCGGCGCTGGCCCAATTGCGGCGGCGATTGAATCTGACCTATCGACACGTGGCCGAACGGCAGGGCGCCCCAACGTCTTACCCGGTGATCCTGGATCAGGATCGGATCTCGCGCGATCGCTTTACGGATCTGGCGCGCAGACCGCAACGCGATAATGTCGAGCGATTCGAGCGGACGGCCTACGATTGGCTGATCACCCGTTCGTTGAGCAACGATGAACGGCGCGATCTGCTCTCGCGATTGGACCATCCGGACTATCCTGGGCTGGTCGACTTGATCGTTGCCGATCTGGACTACGAGCGTTCGCAAGGTTTCGGCCACCACCCGGTGCATCAGCAGTTGACGCTGGAGCAGTTGGGAGCGTTGCGCGAGCGGCGTCCAAAACTGATTCACGATTCGACCTTTATCCAAACGTGGCTGGCTCGTCTGCGACCAGGCCCCGATGTGGATGTCGAGCGCGATCTGGAGCAACGGCAGGCATACCTGGAACGCCTGGGGGTGTTCGCCGCCGATTTGGCTCCGGCACAAAACGGAGTCAATCTGGCGATCCAGTATCATCGACTGGCCCTGGATCGCAAATTGGGCGTGTACGATTTCGAACGCTTCGACGAATACATCCGCATCCCTCGCCATGCGCCGTATGTGAACCAGAAGTGGATCGAACGGCAACGGCGTCATCCGGAGCATCGTGCCGATCCTTCGGCCGACTATCGCGAGGCCACGCTGCTGGCCCCGGTGGGCAATGACGAGCCGCTGATCCGCGAGTATCTGGCTCACTTCTTCTTGGAGGACGATTACCGCAAGGAGTTTGTCGATTACCTGCGTCAGGAATACTTGAACACCGTGTTCGCCGAAACGCGGCTGATGGCGGGAATCGGTGATCCGGAGGAACTGTACTCGCTGCTGTCCCCGGCGCAGGTCCAGGCCTTGCGCGACCGGGTGGATATCGACTTTGCTCCGACCAATCCGACGGTTTATCAACCGGGCGACGCGGTCCGGCTGGCGGTCGATGTCAAGAACGTCGAACAACTATTGGTACGGGTCTATCGCATCAACGAGCGAAACTATTACCAGGAGGAAGGGCAGCAGGTGGACACCACGATCGGTCTGGACGGTCTGGTGCCGAACTACGAGCGGACGTATCGTTACGACGCCCCGCCGATCCGCCGCATCCGCCGCGAGTTCGAATTGGAAGAAATCGAAGGGCCGGGCGTTTGGGTGGTCGAGTTGATCGGCGGAGGCCGCAGTAGCCGGGCGGTCGTTCGCAAGGGCCAGTTGCGTTACACCGTGCAGAACGGGCCCGCCGGCCACGTGTTCCGCATCTACGATGAAGCGAACCAAGCGCGGGAAGAGGCCCAATTGCTGATCGGCGGCCACAAATACCGGCCTGATTCGCAGGGTCGGATCGTCGTGCCTTATTCCACCCGGCCCGGCCGCCAGCAAATCATCCTGCTGGACGAGGACCGAGCCACTCTGGACTCGTTCGAACACCAGGCCGAAACCTATCGCTTCGATGCCGGGTTCCACCTGGAACGCGAACTGATCAACGACCAGCAGCAGGCCGAACTGATCCTTCGCCCCACCCCGCGATTGAACGGGGTTCCCCAGCCGATCGGTTTACTGGAGGACGTACGTTTGACGATCGCCGCCGAGGATCTGGACGGCGTGTCCAGTTCGCAGACGACGGTGGATTTCGAATTGGCCGAGGACGGCGAGACGACGCACCGGTTCCAGGTGCCCCCGCGAGTGCGGAAACTGGAACTGCGGCTGGAGGCGAAGATATCCAGTCTGAGTACGGACGAAGACGTGTCGTTGTCCGCCACGGAAACGCTGGAAGTGAACCAGTTGGCAACGACGGAAAAACTGGCCATTCCCTACCTGACGCGGGACGGCGACGCGTA
Source organism: Planctomycetaceae bacterium (assembly GCA_007121535.1). Classification (GTDB taxonomy): domain Bacteria; phylum Planctomycetota; class Planctomycetia; order Pirellulales; family Pirellulaceae; genus SKKK01. The sequence continues at coordinate 37,072 of SKKK01000453.1, forward strand.
CATTTTGGAAGTGCGGGGGCGGAACGGCGAGTTGCGGGGCGGAGAACGGGTCAGTCTCCGGTTTCGGCACCGCGATGTCAAGTCGCAGCCGACGTACACCCTGCAGACCGACGCGCAGGGCCGGATCCAGTTGGGCCCGCTGGCCGAGATCGCCAGCCTGAACGCCCGCATGGCCGACGGATTGGAGCGGGATTGGACGCTGCACGAGCCGGCGTACAGCTACCTTCCCAGCCTGACCGGTGTCGCCGGGGAAACGTTGCGAGTTCCCTGGATGAGCCACGCGGAAGCGCCGATTCGCGAGGAACTCGGGCTGCTGGAACTGCGGGACGGCAAGCCGGTCGCGGATCGCTTCGAGGACTTGGAAATTCACGACGGCTACCTGCAGATCGGCCCGCTGGAGCCGGGCGATTACCAGTTGCTGTTGAAGCGGGACGACCGCCGGATCAGCCTGCACCTGACCGACGGCCCGATTCGGGATGGGCACGTGTTGGGCGGATTGCGTTATCTCCAGCGCACCGATCCGCGACCGATGACCTTATTGCGTCCCGAGGTGGACGACGAACATATCCGTCTGCGTGTGCGGCATGCCGGGGCGGGAACGCGGGTGCACGTGATTGCCAGCCGTTATCTGGACGCCTTTCACGCTTTTCAGAGCCTGCAGATTCCGGCTCGCGAAGCGGCTTGGGTCACCACGCTGCCGGCGGCCGATTCGCTGTATGTCGCCGGGCGCGACATCGGCGACGAGTACCGCTACATCCTCGATCGCCGCACCGCTCGCCGCTATCCCGGCAATTTGTTGGCCCGGCCGGGTTTGCTGTTGAATCCATGGGCGCTGCGCGAAACCGAGACGGGGGAATTGCGGGCGGCTGCGGGCGAAGACTACGAACGGCTGGCTCGCGAGCGCGAGCGGGCGGAGGCGCGGCGGGCCGAGGCCGATGTCCGGAAAACGCAACGAACCGATCCCCAGGATTTGAACTTCCTGGCCCAACCCGCTCGCGTCTGGGCCAACCTCCGCCCGGATGAAGACGGCCTGATCCGGATCGACCGGGAACAGTTGGGCGATCGCCATCTGTTGTGGATCGTCGCCGCCGACGGCCTGCACACCGCTTGGCGAACGGTGGCGTTGGACCAGACCGAACCGGTGCTGCGCGAGCGGCGATTGGTCCAGGCCTTGGATCCCGAACGGCACTTCGTCCAGCGTCGCAACGTGGACGTGCTGGCCGCCGGACAAGCGTTGTCGTTCCCCGATCTGACCGAGGCCCAGTTGGAAGTCTACGATTCGCTGGCCGCCGTCTACCGGCTGTTCCTGACCTTGAACGAGGAAAACGGCGGCGATGACAAGCTCAGCCAATTCGCTTGGCTGCTGGAGTGGCCCCAGTTGGACCACGAGCAGCGGCTGGAGAAGTACTCGCAATTCGCCTGCCACGAACTGAACTTCTTCCTGTATCACAAGGACCGCACGTTCTTTGACCAGGTGGTGCGCCCCTATCTGGCCAACAAGCGGGACCGCACGTTCATGGACGATTACCTGCTGGGTGGGGATCTGCGACCGTACGCCGAGCGTTGGGCGTTTTCCCGGTTGAACGCGGTCGAGCGGATCCTGCTGGGGCGCCGGCTGGAGCAGCAGGAGGCGCTGGCCCGCCATATGCAGGATCGTTTTCAATTGCTGCCGCCCGACGTCGATCGCGACAACCGGCTGTTCGAACTGGCCCTGCAGGGCAGCGTGTTGGCCACCGAAGGCGTGTTGCGCGAGTTCGACGACCAGGTGGTCCGCGAACTGCAGGACCGGGCAGCTAGCGATTTGCGGATGGCGCCGCGTGCCGCCGCCGCTCCCGAGCGCAGGATGAGGATGGAAGGCATGATGGGAGGCATTGGCGGGATGGCGATGGCGCCGGATTCGGTGGCCGAACCGGCAGCCGAGTTGGCCCCGGCCCTTCGGGAACCGGCCGAGGCGCCGCCGGTGGAAGATGCCGCGGTGGAAGAAGCGGAAATGCGAATGGAAATGATGGACTTGGACGAAGCGATCGGGCTGGAAGACGCGCGGAAGATGCGCGAGCAGGTGCGCCGTTTCTACCGCGACGTCGCCCCGACCACTGAATGGGCCGAGAACAACTACTACCACTTGCCCATCCGGGAGCAGGTCGCCGATCTGATCTCGGTCAACGCCTTCTGGCGCGATTACGCCCGCCATGACGGGGAAACACCGTTCCTTTCCACCCGGCTGGTCGAAGCTCACGGCAATTTCGCCGAGATGATGCTGGCCCTGGCCGTGCTCGATTTGCCGTTCGAACCGGGCGAACATGAACTGACCGGATTCGACCCGGCTGCGGAAGTCGCCCAGCCCGTCACCTTGACCGCCGCCTCGCCGCTGATCGCCTTCTATCGCCAAGTGGAACCGCAGGAACCGGCCGAGGAGGAAGTGCCGATCCTGGTCAGTCAGAACTTCTTCCAATACGGCGATCGCTACCGCACCGTGGACAACGAACAGGTCGATCGGTTCATCACCGATGAATTCCTGATCCAAACCGTGTACGGGGCCCAGGTCGTGGTGACCAACCCGACCTCCAGCCGCCAGAGGCTGGACGTGCTGCTGCAGGTGCCCGCGGGCGCCCTGCCCGTGCTGGGCGACCGCAGCTTGACCAGCCGGCATCTCGGGCTGGAACCGTTCGAGACCCGCAAGCTGGAATACCACTTCTACTTCCCCGATCCGGGCGACTATGCCCACTTCCCGGTCCACGTGGCACGCCAGGAGGATCTGGTGGCCTACGCCGAACCGGTCCGTTTCCGAGTGGTCCGCGAGCCCAGCGAAATCGATCGGGAAAGCTGGGACTACATCTCGCAGAACGGCACGTCGGAACAGGTCTTGCAGTTCCTGGAGGATCACAATGTCGAGGCCTTGGACCTGGAGCGGATCGCCTGGCGGATGCGGGATGCGGAATTCTTCGCCACCGTGCTCGAGCTGCTGGAAGCACGCTTTGCGTACAACGATACGCTGTGGTCGTACAGCCTGATGCACAACCACGTGCCGGCCATTCAACAGTACCTGCGGCACCAGGACGCCTTTGTCAGCCGCTGTGGGAGCTACCTGGAATCGACCCTGCTGCGGATCGACCCGGTCGAGCGGCATGCCTGGCAGGTGTTGGAGTACGATCCGCTGGTCAACGCCCGCGCCCATCAATTGGGGCCACGCCGCAAGATCGTCAACCAAGCGGTGCATGCGCAGTACACGAGTCTGCTGGACATCCTGGCCCACAAGGGCCGGTTCGATGGGGACGACCGCCTGGCGATCGTCTACTACCTGCTGTTGCAGGACCGCGTGGAGGAAACACTAAAGTGGTTCGCCCGGGTCGACCCGGAGACGTTGGATACCCGGCTGCAATACGAGTACTTCCAAGCCTATCTGGCCTTTTTCACCGCCGACCTGCAGACGGCGCGGGAGATCGCCCAGCGGCGTGTCGAGCATTCGGTCGATCGCTGGCGCAAGCGTTTCGAAAATGTGCTGGTCCATCTGGACCAGATCGAAGGCCTGGCCGAGGGCCGGATGGTCGACGCCGACGACCGGGACCAGCAGCAGCAGCGGCTGGCCGACACCGATCCGGCCTTGGAGATCCACGTGGAAGGCGACCGGATCGAAATCGGCTATGCCAACCTGGACCGCGTCCGCATCGACTACTACCTGATGGACATCGAACTGTTGTTTTCCAACCAGCCGTTCGTCACCGAGTACGGCGGGCAATTCGCCTTTATCCAGCCCAACCACAGCCAGACGGTCGAGTTGGCCGCGGACCGGCAGGAGCACACGGTCCAGTTGCCCGACGACCTGGCACGGCAGAACGTAATGATCCAGGTGGTGGGCGGACCGTTGAACCGGACGGCCACCTATTTCTCCAACAGCCTGGATGTCAGGATGATGGAGAACTACGGTCAGTTGAGCGTCCGCCAGCGTGGCGTCCAGCGAGGCTATGGCGGCGTGTACGTCAAGGTCTACGCCCGCCGCGTGGACGGTCGAGTGCGGTTCTACAAAGACGGTTACACCGATCTTCGCGGCCGTTTCGACTATGCTTCGGTCAGCGGCGACCAGCAAGCGGGTGTCACCGAGTTTGCCATTTTGATCTTGAGCGACGAACACGGCGCCGTGGTTCGCGAAGCCCGGCCTCCGACCCGATAAGCCACAGTCTTTGTAACCCGAAGCGTGAGCGGGGAAAACCAGGCAAATTTCCTCGCTCACGCTTACGAACCTGTCAAGAATACCATGAACTGCCCACGGTCAAATATCCCCGCCGAGCCCCCGCGCGTTATTCGACCCTCAGCCGCCCGAATAACCCGCCGCCCTGTCGAAGATCTCTGGCCGCAAGTCCTTGACACCAAACCCGTTAACTGCTCTAATGCAATCCCAGTGCCCGCGCGATATCCGGCACGCGACCCGTAAAATAACGCCATCCGGCGCGCAGGCTAAATGAATAGTTCGGACATGACGGAACATGAATAAACCGACAGTGTATGTGGAGACGACGGTGATCGGGCATATTGCCGCGCGTCAGCAAGCCGACATTCTCGTCGCGTCGCGTCAACTCACGTCACAACGATGGTGGTCTGTCCGAGACCGCTACAAATTGGTCGTGTCCCAAATCGTCGTTGATGAAAGCTCCGCTGGCGATACTTCCGCAGCATCGGAGCGCCTTGCGTTGATCGCCAACATCCCCATTCTCGCCGTGTCCTCCGATGCCACGAACCTTGCAGACGAACTAATGCTCCAGCATGGAATCCCGGCAACTGAGCCGCGCGATGCCCTGCATATTGCCATAGCCGCTGTGAACGGGATACAATTCCTGGTAACACTGAATTTCACGCACATTGCCAACGCGGAGACCAGATCGATTATTGAGCAGGTATGCCGGGATCAAGGCTTCGTTCCGCCCTTGATTTGTTCGCCCGATGAGCTTTTGGGAGATTGACGATGAGTGCTGATTCGATCAACGAGGAGATTCTGCGGATCAAACGTGAACTTGCAGCTAGATTTGACAATGATCTGGCTCGAATTGTTGCCGACACTAAATCGCGGGAACGCAACGCAATTTCGCTGCCACCCCGGCGAACGAAGTCCGAACAAAGCGATGCAGTGGAGCGGCGGGACAGGCCGGTATCGGATGGCAAGTCAACTCCCGCCGCCCACTGATCGCCGTCGTTCAGCTAGACAGCATCGCGTGGTTCGAGGGGTTTACGATGAGGATTGGTGGGTACCGCTGCTCATGGTACTTCGTTGCGTCGGGCCTGTGGGGCCTCGTTGCGGCCGCTTCGGCGGGTGTCGCTTGCATCCGTAGCGATTGCGATCGCAGTTCGCGGCCGCCTCTGGATTCGTCAATTCACACGGACGTCGAGTCGACGAAGGCAAGGACCATGCGACCGCTTGGCAGCGACGGCTTAATGGTGGACGAGAACGGCATTATCTGGCGGGGAGACCAGCCGGTGGGTGTCTGGGGCGTCAACGGAGGTACAGGTGGCAACCCCGCCGGAACTCGCCTTCCACGATAACCCTTGGTTGTCTCGCCCCTTCAGGTTTTTTTCGCCGCAATGATCTGCTACCCAGGGCGACGGCGACGACGCGTACCACTCGCGTCGCCTTGCCCTGGGCTGGTATGTCGAGTCCCTTCAGGGCAAAGGCGACGCGAACACGAAGAACGTGCGGCTCGCTTCGCGAAACCAAGTCGTCACGGCGATGGCTGGCCCGGTTCGGATTCCCGGACGCTGGACGCGAAAAAACGCTCGCCACCGCCACCGCAGCGCGGTAGAGATAACGTTTGCTCGACACGTTCTTCCAAGGCGACCGGGACCAGCAAACGCTTCGGCTGATGGGCCTGCCAGCCGAGTAATCTGAGCGGACCGACACGAAATTCTGTCAGAAGTTCGACGCCCCTGGCGTTAGGATACCAAGCCACCCGACCTCTGCCAAATCATTCCTCATCAGGCTGGCGCAACATCGGCTCGATCTCCGACCAGCTACGGTGCATGGCGATCGCATCGGTCAGATCGTCCAGCAGTTTGTCAGGAAGCTGACGCACTCGATCCGCAGCCGGAGTGAACTCCGTAAACGACGCCGACAACTGGCGGATCAAAATATGGGCCTGACCCCGCGAAATCCCGTTGCAATTGGTCCCATAGGAAATTCCCGGTCTCCAAGCGCAACGTACGCCAGTTGAACAGCCCCTGGACTTCGTCGGGCAGGTAACCGCGAAAGAACCTGCGAGCCTGTGGCCCTCGATTCTACCATGCCAGTAGCCGAGCTCGGAGGTCGGTAGATCAGCGGGTCGGTAGGTCGGTGCGACGGTACGGGTAGCTCCCTCCCCTTGGATGGGGAGGGTTAGCGAAGGCTGGCCAACCAATCCCGACCGATGCCCCATGATGCGTGCCATTCACCTGCCCAGAAGAGGGCAGTGAAGCTGGCAGAAAAATTGATGGCAGAAAAATGGCTGAGGCTGGGAAAATTCCAATACGGTTGGAAGATCATAGACAGGTGGGTGGCACCTATTGTTTGCACCTATTGTTTGCACTTGGTCCAATGCTTGACCGCTGCAAACAGAATGGCGGCCATTATTCGGTGTGGCGCACGCCGCTTCAAAACGCTCGGTGTCGTTCTGTACCTTGGCAAGGATGGCGGGGACGATCAGCCCGGCACTATGCCGCTGAAGCCGCTGTTGCAGGTGTGTCAGCCGAGCTGCGGCTTGGGACACCGTGCCGCCGATCAGTTCAGGCTGGTAATCAGGGTCTTCCAACCCCACATTCGCTTCCAGACCGATCCAGCCATAGCCATACAGGTAGTTGCGGTTCTGTAGCTCGCGCGGCGGCGGGATGAGCTGCCGCAGCACGTGTTCGCTGACCGGGCTGGAATGCGCCGAGAGCGAACCCGGGTCTTCGCACCAATGGCACAGTACTCCCAGATACTTCATGGCCCGGTCCAGATGATCGGCATCGTTCCGACCTTTCCGCAGATGCTCGATGATTCGTTCGAAGTACCACTCCATCCCGGCTCGTGTGGGACCGGGCGGGTTGACGTCGTGCAGCGACAGTCGCACACCAGGCACCATGCAATAGGGGTCCAGGTGCGGCGCGTTGCCTCCGGCATGCGTGTCCTGTAACGAGGTGTACTTCTCGTGCAAGCGGGCTAGCGCTGCGGCCCCGACGAACGCGGCCTGCTGGTCGGGCAACCGCTGGACGGCCCACCGCCGGATGTACCGGTGAGCGCCGCCCCACGCCCAACAGGGCTCGGGGATCAGCAGGGCCAGGAGGACCGCGCCGAACGATGGGCCCAGCCGGAAAAGCGTGCGTTGCCATGCTGCGAGCGGCATCAGGGCGTGGGTTCGTTGCATGATGAGCCCCCTTGCGATAACTGAAGGTTGTCCAAATAGAAAACCGTCTGCTCTTGAGCCAGGCTGACAAAACCCAGCCACTCGAGCTGGCGGAGTTCACGGCCGGGATACTGCAGCCCGGGAAAAGTTCGAGGCGACGCACCGGGCAGCGTCACGGTCAAATCGTAGGTGCCCGTCGCATCGTCGCCCAGCACGCTGGCGATCTCGATGCGAAACCACTGGCCCACGGGCACTTCCAGCAGCTCCCGGCCGTTGGCCACAAGCTTCCGGCCGGCAGCGATCCGCAGCGACGGTCCCGTGCGGTAGGGAGACGATGCGTCGCGCCATTCGTGGGCGAGGATCGCTCCGGGCTCCAGACGCACATCAAAGCCAAGCAACGCCCGACCCGTGCGAAAGTGCGGCGTGTAGAAGAAATGCGGGTTGAAAGCGTGTTCCAGATCAGGGGCGTCTACCACCTTCAGACTGTGCTGCCCGGAAGCGGCTTGTTCTGCGGTGATGCGAATCTGATCGCCTCGGCCTTCTTCCACCACCGTAGCCAACACGGGTAAACGGCCGGCAGGCGTCGTCTCGAAGTCATCGTCGATCGGTATCGGGTCCGGCGGGGCCGGGGGCGGCGGCAGCACCGTGGGCGGAAACTGAGCCTGCCGGGACAACGCTCGCCATTCGGTCGGCTCGACTAAACCCACGCGGCTGGTGTCGATCGGCTGGAAGCCTAACTCCAGCGCCGGACTGTCGGGTTCGAGGCGGAAATCGAACCGATCCGGGTCGACGAACCGAGGATCCGCTACCCGTGAGTTTCGATCCAGCCCCCGCGCCTGCCAATCGGCGAACGGCTGGCCGTAGAACGTCAGCGGTTGGTCGTCGGTCCGCCAATACAGATTGTGGTCCCATACGGTGCGATCGTCCGTACGTCCTGCATCGTCGTGAAACAGTTCTCCCTGGGTCAGGTAGAAGATGTTCCGCTGGACCTCCGACGGCGGCCCGTCCTGCAAACGCCAACGCCAGACGGCGTGCCGGGCGCTGAGCGCAAAGATGTTGTTGCGTACCGTGTTTCCCGGCTTGCCGGTATTCATCAACCCGCCGGTCAGCGTGTGGTACACGATATTGTTTTCCACCAGCATCCCGCGGCTGCCCTGGTCGAAATAGATTCCCCAGGCCATGGCAGGGTTGCCCATGTACGGCCAGATGTCGTGGAAGATGTTGTTCCGGATCACCGTGCCGGTCTGGACGCCCAAAGTATAGATGCCGCCTGCGTCGCTCAGTACACCGCGGACCACGTGATGCACGTGGTTGTACTCGATCGTGTTGTTGTGCGTGCGGTTGGGCGCCTCGCTCCAGGTCCACCCCAGCGAGATGCCCGAGTAATCGAAGCTGTGGATTTCGTTGTGCGAGACCGTATTGTAGCTGCTCTGCGCCAGCCACAGTCCGACGCCCGCGGCGTACACGTGGCCTCCGTCGTGGATGTAGTTGTTCGTGATGACATTGCGACTGGCCTCGGCCACGTCGTGCTCGGCCATGCGATCCTCGCCGATTCGCACGCCTCCGGCCCCCAGGTCATGGATGTGGTTTCGCTGGATGCGGTTGTCCTTGCAGCCGCGCCCGAACCAGACGCCGTACGTACCCACATGAGCGATTTCGCAGTCCTCCAGCACGCAGTGCCTGGCACCGGTGGCCATGAAGGCCGCGGGAACCGTCACGGCCGCCTGCGTGCTGCTGTTGCCCTCGGGCGCCAGCTCCCAATCGGCGTGGTGGAAGTTCAAGCCGCGCAGGGTGACGTGGTCGACAAAACGGCCTTGCTCGGCATCTCCGTCCAGTCGCACCAGTTCGGTCAGCACGGGAGCGATCACCTCCGCCTGCCGCAGGTCTTCGCCCGGCAGCGGCAGGTAGCTGAGCACACCGCTCGTGCGATCCAGGTACCACTCGCCCGGTTGGTCCAAGAACTCCAAGGCGTTCTCGACGTAGTAACGCTGCTTGGGCTCCCAGTACCCGATGCTCCACCATTCCTTCATCGGCGCCGTGAACCGCACGATGTTTGTATCGGTATCGATCGACTGGATCGGATGGATGGACGTCTCCCACGAGTGCATCAGGACGACGCGCACGTCGTCCAGTCGCGACCAGGGCCGAAGATCGCCGGGTGTGAACACGAACTTGTCGCGAGCGATCGGTTTGGCACGCGGGTCGGCTGGACCCGGCAACAGTTCGGCGATGCGATAGTAGCCGGTGTTGGGCGAACGTGCCGGTCGTCTTCGCGAACCATCGACGAACAACTGCAGGAACCGCCATTCGCCTGATTGGACCTCGGGAATCTGCACGGTCCATAAGCCTCGCTCGGCCTGCCGCCAACCCGTGATGGGTCGGCCCCCGGACAGGGTCGGCCTCTGGCCGTCGTAACCCGTGAACGTCACAGGGTTTTCGGCGGTGCCGGAGTCTTCCGGCGTAATGACCAACGGTTGTGCCAGCCGGTGGGTGCCTCGGATCCGGATGGTTACCGGGGCGGGCAGCGATCCGTCGCTACGCAAGTCGCGCAGCGCCCTCTGAGCCCGGGCGATCGTGGCGAACGGACCGTCGTTTCCGGCCGCATTCGGCTCGGCCGCAAGGCCCGACCAGGCATCATGGCCGTCGGGCGCGACGTAGAAGGTGACCGGTTCTGCCTCTGCCGCCGGGATCGAACGACCAAGGGCCAACAGGCTAAACATGACTAGCAACACGTCCCGGATTTTCATGGCGGGCCTCGCGCGGGTTGAGAGGCAAAGAAACCGTGCGTTTTCACGACATCAAGGAGACGGTCGCAATGGCTCGTCGACTCGCCGGTTGGCGACGCTTTCGAGCAACTCCAGTGTCGTCGCGACAATCTTGGGCTCGGCTTGTACTTCCAGCATGCTGGTGCGAGCTCGCCAGGTAGTGTAGCCGCCTAACGCGTGCTGGTCCGGCGGCGGTACGTAACCGAAATAGCCGTTGGCCAAGCTGATGTTGAACGTGGGCGTCAGGGGACTTCTCCGCTTGATCTCCAGTCCCGTGCTGCCGAAGGCTTCGACTGGCAGCGCCGTGATGCCCAACCGGCCGATCCGGATCGCTTGCAGTTTCAACTCGTGGGACGACGGCATCTGGCTCAGCAGCACGGTCTCTCGAGCGTACGACTCGATGATGTTCCGTGGTCGGCCTTCCGGCAACTGGGCCACAACCGCCTTCGCCTCCGCGACTTCCGTATCGCTGGGCATCCGCACGTCCAGCGTCAACATCCGCTGCTCGGCCACCAACGGAACCCAATCGTAATAGCAGATGGTCTGATACGCCTCGAACGCGGCTCGAGCTACGTCTTCGCCGACGGTGAACCGATCGAACTGACGACGTTCCGATCGCTCGAAATCGATACAGTTCGCATCGCCGCTGGTTCCGTTCGACAGCATCGCGACGAACGGTGGCGAAGCGTCCGCCGCGCCGATCATCTCGGTGATCCTGTCGCAAAAGACGGCGAAATAGTCAGCGGAGATTGCAGGGGCACCGACGTAGTGGGTCGAATAGTTGGACAACAAGGCGATCGGCTGACCGTCCCTTGTCTGAATCGACAGCAGGGCCACATCGGTATCCACCGGGCCGGTGCGGCTGATCTTGTTCGGGTTGTTATGGCCGGGGTTCATCTGGGCGCGGTCGTCTTTCGTCCCGCCGAACGGATTGGTCGCCGCCGTACCGGGTTGCATCAGATAACGCCGGCAGAATACGTTCTTGTCGTCCTGGCCCATGGCCCATCCGATCCGAGCCGGTTGGAGATTCTTGTGAGCCCGGGTAATCCCTTTCGCGATCTGCGCGACCATGAATTCGGCGTAATCCAGGTCCGGATCGGTCGCATGCGCGGCCATCACGGCCGGCGCCGAGTGCGTATGAGTCGCCGCGATCAAGATGCGACAGGCCGGAATGCCCGTCGTCTGGCCGACCAGTTCTTTCGCTTTGTCGGCCTGTTCGCGCGACAGCAACAGGATGTCGACGATGGCGATGGCTACCTGGCCTTGCCCATCGTCCAGCACCAAGCACCGGGCGTGCAATGGGTCATGGACTTGCGAGGCGAACTGAGGCAGGATTCCGCCGCTGATCGGTACGGGCAACTGCGTCGGCGTGATATCGATCGCAAACGCGCCCGCTCGTAGAGTCCGATCCTCGTCGGCAGCTTCGCTCGAAAACGTGGTGGTGACCAGCGTTGCGACTACGATCGCCCATGCGAAAAGAGTCTTCATCGGATTCCATCTCCTGTCGTGAATGGTTGGATGGTCGTTAGCACCGTTCGAGAAACGTTCTCCAACACTTTGCCATGATAAACCAAAACGCGGCTGCAATCGATGGCATGGATTCCCGACTGATAACTGCTCCGCAAACCTTCGGTTGACGTGGGCGGTGTGCACAGACGGGGAGCGTTCCCAGCATTTTAGACCGGGGCGTAGGGGGGGGTGCAAGTCAACGTTGGCGTTTCGGGTTACGCGGCGCTACGCTCCGCAAGGGTCACCTCGTAGCCGAGTGATTCCAAACGTTTGACCAGGTGACGTCGGAGTCGGATCGGATCCAAGGTGTCAAAATAATTCCCTCCAAGTTCGTGATACTCCAGAGGCTTGTCCTTCGATAGCTGGTAGAACACGACCAGCAGCGAATGGGCCACCGCCACGATCGCACGCTTCTTTCCCCGGCGGCCTGTCAGGCGGCGGTATTGGGCTTGGAAATACGTGTCCTTCGATCGACCCGCCGCCCAAGCCGCCTCGCACAACGCGCGTCGCGACCACACATTGCCTTTGGTCGTGCGACGCCGTTTCCGTTCGCCGGCAGACTCCTCGTTTCCCGGACAAAGCCCGGCCCAAGAAGCCAGATGCTCCGCCGTCGGAAACCGATCCATCTGCACACCGATTTCCGCCAACACGTTCTCAATCGTGACCCGGTTCACGCCCGGGATCGCGTCCAACCGCTGCAGTAACGGATCGTCCACAAAAGGCCGAAGTTCCTCCTCGATCCGAAACCGGAATTTCAGCCCCTCCCGACACTCGCTTCGATGGGCCGCCGACAGCGTCGCGACTCGTGGAATCACCCACGCTCTTTCGGCCCGTCTCAGAAGGGTAGAAATGCCGGAAATATGCTTGTCCGCCTGCGCGCCGGACGTGATTTTTTACCCAACCGCAGCCGAACGGCGGCATCTTGCGGGTTGCCGGGGATTTTGTGAGATGCCTGATGGTGCGCGGCGACCGGTTGCGCAGTTGCCGATCTTCGATGAAGCGTTGGCGAAGCGGACCTGATGACGAAATCTCCCGAGTACAAGAGGAACTTCGGGCGGCGAGCGAGGGGCGGCAACGGGTATGGGCTTTCCCTCGAAGGGCTCCGCGAATCATGCAATCGACACGCTCGACGATCCGGGATGCGAATCGGCAGCGGGCTTCCGAGAAACCGGTTCGCCTGAAGTGAGCCATGAGGACCCGCGCCGAGCGGTGACCGGCAGTGGGCCGTTTTGTTGGGACCACGCAAGGGATGTGGGAACACTCAGGGGGTCTGAGAACCGTCGATTTCGTCTGCCGCATCCTGCACCGCCTCGGCGCCTGCGCCGGATTCCGCTTCCAGGCGAGCCAGCAGGGGGGCGAGGTTCCAAAACCGGCCTTCGCGCCACGAAGCGCCGTAGAAGTAGTCGGAAATGTACGGCTCTTCATGGGCTCGGCGAAACGCGATCAGCTCGCGCAACGCTTCGACCGCCGGCTCGAATCGCTCCGAATCCTCGGGGATCGTCCTTTCGCCGTCAAACAGGGCGGCCAAACGGCCGGATCGGCGCGCGTGCTCCAAGCCCGCCGCCAGGAACTCGACCCGGTCCGCGTACTCCTCGTGTGGGGATTCCCGGGCTGCCTGGCGTGCACGCCGCAGTATGGCTTCGGCTGGCTCAAAACTGGCGGGGGGAAACGCCCGGTGCGCCTGCAGCAGGAACCGGCTCCAGCGATGACCAATGTCGA
>SKKK01000494.1 GCA_007121535.1 Planctomycetaceae bacterium
GCCAGCTTCAGCCGATGGCGCTGAGGTCGGCCGCGTGATTTGAAAAAAAGCACGAGGTCACCTGATCGCCACCGCACGCCGAAACTCAATTTCGCCGGGCTTCCTTGACATTTAACTTTTTGTTGAATCTACAGTCGGGTCTTGACATTCAGCTTTGTGGCGAGTCTCTCCGTCGAAAAAGTTAAATGTCAAGACCTGACCCCAACCCCACGCTATGCCAAGATCTCGTGGATGACTTGGCCATGAACGTCGGTCAAACGCATGTCCCGAGAACTGAAGCGAAACGTGGTTTGCGTGTGATCCAGCCCCAAAAGATGCAGCATGGTGGCATGCAGGTCATGGATCTCGACTCGGTCCCGGATCGTTTTGTAGCCCCAATCGTCGGTTTGGCCGTAGGTGATCCCGCCCTTCACGCCTCCGCCTGCCATCCATAATGAAAAGGCGAATTGGTTGTGGTCGCGGCCGTCGCTGCCTTGAGCGAACGGAGTGCGACCGAATTCACCCGTCCAGACGACCAACGTGGTCTCCAGCAGGCCTCGAGCTTTCAAATCGCCCAACAAGGCCGCGATGGGTTGGTCCACAGACACCGCGTTCTTCTGATGCCCGTCCACCAGGCCGCCGTGTTGGTCCCAGCGGTCTCCGTTGCCGCTGGGGCAGGTGACTTCGATGAAGCGCACGCCTCGTTCGACCAATCGCCGAGCCAGCAGGCACTGCCGAGCAAAGATCTTGGTGCCCTGCCAAGGTTCCTCGAAGCCGTACATCCGTTGAGTGGCTTCGGTTTCGTCGCTCAGGTCCATCAACTCGGGCACGGCGGTCTGCATGCGAAAAGCCGTCTCGTAATTGGCGATGGCCGATTCCAAAGCATCATCGGATCCGATCTGCTCCAGCCAATGGGCATCCAGATCGGCCATCAAGTCCAGCTTGTTGCGTTGCAGCTCCGACGAGGGCTCCATCGGACGAATGTTGGCCACCGGATGATCTCCGGCCTTGAAGATCGACGCCTGATAGGCCGCGGGCAGGAATCCGGAATTGAAGTTGTCCAACCCTCCCGGAGGGATCAGTCCGCCGTTGAGGACGATAAAGCCGGGTAGCTCCTGGTTCTCGCTGCCCAAACCGTACCCGACCCAAGCGCCCATGCTGGGACGGCCCTGCAGTCCGGAACCGGTATGCAGGAAGTAGTTGGCAGCCGTGTGCTCCGGGAACGGCGAGACCATCGACTTGATGACGCACAAATCGTCGACGTGTTTGGCCACGTGGGGGAACAGATCGCTGACCCAAATGCCGCTCTCGCCGTACTGCCGGAAGTCCCAAGGCGACTTCATGACTCGACCGATGCTGTTGAACTGAGTCGGTTCCAACCGGCCCATGGCTTGGTGAGGATCCTGGCCATCGTACTTGGCCAGCATCGGTTTATAGTCGAACGTATCGACTTGCGAGGGTCCACCGTCCATGTACAGGAAGATGACGTTGCGAGCTTTCGGTGGAAAATGAGGCGGCTTGGGCGCCAGAGGACCGGTCGAAGCGAACGTTCGGTCACCCATCAAGGCCGCCATGGCCAAAGCTCCGAACCCGCCGGCGCAGGTTGCGAGCATTTCGCGTCGAGACGTAGGACGTGGAAGGAATCGTCGACAATGCATGGACAGAAATCCTTTACCGATCGGAATGGCATTTGTATTCTATGGCTGGCGGCGAATCCGTACATCCATTCGCTGTCTCTTTCAATCCGCTGTCAAGCCAGCACACCCGCCAGCCCCTATTAAAGCACGATTCCCGAAAAAGATCAACGATCTTTCATGCGTTTATTCCGCCGGTACTTTCGGGTATGATTTTTATCCTGCCTTAAGAGGGTAATCCTGTTTAGTCGCAGTAAAGTGACTGTTCGGCGCCGGGCACTGTTCGGCGCGGGCCTCCAACCCCGCCGAAACCGACGCCCGAAAGTCTTCCGCAATATTGGAAACGTTGATCGGGCAGGGTGGCTCAGTCAGAGATCGACCCGCCTTTACGGGTAAATCATTTGCTAAGAATTGACTAATATTTCGCGGGTGATCGGCCAAACTCAAATCATTTTCCCGCGTTCTTCGTCGGTGAACTCGTTGCTGACGGTTTCGCCTGCTCGGTGCTGCTGACGCATGCGGGAGACTTTTTCGCCTGTCGCTGCGTAGGCGGCCACCATCTTGTCCATCGCGAAATTGGCCACACCCGCGGCGGCGATTCCCATGCCACCCGCCTCGGCAAAAGCGTCCTGATTCGCCCCGAGGAACGTGAAGTGCCAATTGTACGTGTCTTGTTGACGCTGGATCATCGCCTTGATGTCGGCCTTCGAGAATTCCTTGCTCGAGTTCTCGTGACCGTCGGTCATGACCACGAAGACGACCAGACCGGGGCGATCCCGTTCATCCATCTTCGCCAACCGCTCGCCCGTCTCGTTGATCGCCCTGCCGACGGCATCCAGCAGAGCGGTCATGCCCCGGGGAACCAACTCGTACTTGGGCACCTGCGAAATCGGGATGCCTTTGTGCAGGAATTCGTACTCCGTGTCGAACTGGACCAGCGTCAGCAGGGCTTCGCCCGGCTCCTTGGCCTGCTGTTCGATGAACGAATTGACGCCGCCTTCTGCGTCCTCTCGCACTTGTGCCATCGAACCGCTACGGTCGACCACCAGGGTGATGTCGGTCAGATCAGATTTCATGGGAACCTCCTTTGCTGGGTCTGTTTGCTTGCCTCTACGGAACGTGCCACGGTCAAGGTCAACAACCATTATTCGCCGGCCGTTTGACACGTTCGGTCACAACGACGGGAAATTCTCGGCAATTTCGCTTTTTTTCCGGATCATCGCCTGCAGTAACCGGACATACAGTTCCCCCTGCCGGGTCCGCTGTTGAAGCCGATCGAGCTTTTCAGTCATCTTCTGTAAGTGTTGTTTGCATCGTACAAATTGGTCCGAGTAAGGGAACGGTGGCTGGCGCCATTCCGCTGATATTGGGAACGGTGGCTAGCGCCATTCCGCTGATATTGGGAACGGTGGCTAGCGCCATTCCGCTCACTTGTTTTCTCTGCCGGTCCAAACACGTGTGCCGATCAAGGTCGATCCGAGGGAGGCTCGATGACTTCCAGCGGGAGCAGCAGTTGCGATCCGTTGCGAGCCAAATACGGAGGGACCGTCATCAGCAAGCGCTGACCGGATGCTTGTTCGATCTTCCATAAACATCCGTCTTGGCCATCGGGTACGGGGACATGGAAATAGCCCGGTCGCTCCATGGCGGCAAAGTCCAGTACCACGGAATCGTCGCCAGCTCGCATCCGCCCGCTGGTCTGGTCCGTGAAACCCCCGACGACCTGAGTGCCGCGAGGCACGTAGAAGTACAGGGTCCAGCGCCCGGTCAGGGTATTGCCCGGCGGATCGTCGATCGAGGAACGAACGGTCAACGGCATGTCGTCCGGAAACGCCAGCTCGGTCATGTCACTGCCATCGGAGACCTCCAGCGTGTGCAAGCCATCGTAGGGTGACTGCAACGACACCCAGTGCTGTTTCCCATCGGGCGGTACGCTATCGTCCCGTGCAACCGGTTCCAATGTTGCTTCGGCGGCGGCATACAACCGCAGCTTGACGTTGCCTCGATCCCGATAGTGAGCGATCAATCCGCCCGTCACGCCCAACTGGAAGCTGCCCGGCTGTTCCAGCCAGATCAGATAGCGGCGGGTCCCTCGACCACGCAGCGACAGCGAACCGAGGGGCATTTCGGGCAGATTCAGCCGGGAAGCGGGAGCCAAGCGATCGGAAAATTCGACGGGCTGAAAGTCTCTTTGCATGATCGGGTTGGCCTTCACCCCCGCGCGAACCATCTGTTCCAGCTCCGAACGGTCGAAGGGCCGGCTGTCTTTCCACGGGTTTTCTTCCTCGGGAACCTTCCAGGCGGCTTCGTCCGGAACGCTTACCGACCGGTCTCGGAATCGATCTCGGTCGCAGATCGCCACGGTCGACACCATCATCCGATCTCGCATCCGGTAGACCAGCCGCCAAAGCGTCTCGAACGCAGCCTGCCGAGCTTCGCCTTTGGCAGCCCGATATTCGTGGTAGCATTCCACGTACCGAGTGTACAGCACCAGATCGTCCAGACGAGCATGCACTTGCGGCGATGATGCCAATTCCCGTGCGGCGGCCAAGGACCGATACATGCGTCCTACGACATCTTCGGCGGTCCGCACGGATCGATCCTGATTCAACAGTTGGTAAAAATCCCGCATGGGCGGTTCGGCCGATTCGAAGGCGAGTTCCAAGAAGTCGTCGATGTAATGCTCGATGCGTTCCACGGCGGTGACATCCCACAACAGGATGGGCGACAACCAGTATCCCAGCCCGTTGGCTCCCCAACTGTCGCTGTTCTCCGAGTTCATATAACGAGCCCCATGTTCGAAGAAATATGGGATCGTACGACTCAGGTACGCCAGATCGCCACCTCGCGCTCGCCGCGGCATATCGTGACTCCACGGAAACACGTCATGGAAATCGCGCACCCCCAGCACCGCGTCCTGATTCGCCCAGCCTTCGATCAATTGTTCGATGGTGTAACCGTCGCGGATAAAGCTGGTGGCCACACTGACGACCACGTTCGGATTCACGGGGATCGAGGGCGGCGGGCTGTGCTGGTTGTAGGCGTAGATTCCCACGTACTTGGGACCCAGTTCCAAGTCGTTGATCGCTTCGGCCACCTCATTGGCCAGGGTAACCACTCGATCGCTGATGCTGCCCATCCGATCGCAGCCATCGCATTGGCACCAGTGTCTGCCGTCCGACGGTTCCATCGAAATACTGTCCTGCTGCGGATTGTCCGTAATGACGCGGATGGCGTGCCGGACCACCAGTGCTCGCAGTCCGGGATGAGCGATGCAGAATTTGATATCGCCGCCCCCGTCCACTCGGCCCGCCATTCGCCGCTGGCCTTCCACCAAAGCGTAATAGTCCGGGTTTTCGCGGAATGCATCCGCGTTGGCACGAAGGATCCCGCCATACGCGTGTCCGGTGTTCAAGGAGAATGCGGGTGTGATTCGGTTGCGAGTCCGCCAGCGATCCCACAGCGCGCGATCCGACCAGGGCGCCCCGCGAGGCGCTTGGCGAGTGACGAAATCAGGCTGTTCCCATACATCCACCGCGACACTCAAGTCCGAATGCTGTGGAACGACCTCCCAGGTATCGGTCGGAAAGAACAGCCGATACCCCAAGCGATGCAAGAGATCCCAGACCGCGTATTCGGCCGCTCGATCGCTGGCCCCGATCAGCCAAACGCCATCGCCGTGGCTCAGCAAGCGATAACGTTGACGTTCCAGCGGATCAACCGAAGGCTCCAGATCCAGTTCCAAATCCGGGAAATCCGCGGTCGTTCCCACCGCCAGTCCCTGCCGACCGCTGCCCTGGACCACCTCGAAACTGGCGCCGCTGATCCGACCAAGCATCTCAGCCAGATCGGTGGCTGCCCGCCGGACCGTCTCGGACGCTTCGGGTCCGACCACCACCGGCTGCAGTGCTTGACCGTCTTGAGCCAGTGCGACAGAGAGCGCTGCGGTCCGCACAAGCCGCGCGGCGTCGGACGGCGCGGTTTGAGGCGATCGCGAATTCAAGCCCTCGTCCAACGCGATCGGGTTGCCGTCGCGCCACGCGGCCAGTTGAACTTGACGCGTGTTGCTGCCCAATCCGTCCCAGCGGATTTCCCCGGTGATCCCTTGAATCGGCGACATCGCGCGCAGCGCGTCGCCGATCTCCGCCCGGTTCAAACCGGTTTGCCGGATCGCATCGATCACCATCCGGACCGCATCGTGCGTATGAGCCGCCGCGTAATCGAAGTCCGCAGGACGGCCCGGCGGCGTCGCAAACAATTGAGGAAAGATCACGCCCTGAGCATCGCTGCCGGCCCGGTCGATGAACGAATGCCGACCCATCGCGGGGCCCCCGAAGATCTGGCTGGTGCACCCCGCCGCGCGCAACGATCGAACAATCGTCGCCGAGTCCTTCGCGTCGGCGATCACCAAGACGCAGCCCGGATCACTGTCCACTACCCGCTCGGCCAATTCACCATGATCTGGTTCACCGCGTCGAACGACGTAACGATATCGGGGTGCAAGCTTCTGCTCGCGCAAAGCGGCGAGCGTGTCGATCGCCAGTCGCCGAGAGTCATGATCGTCCGCCGACACCAAGATCAGCCCCCGTCGATCCGATCGCCGAGCGATTTCGGCTGCCAATGGCGGAGCGATCAAATGGTCGCCGGGCGCCACCGAAAAGATCCAGGGAACGTTCGCCAGATTGGAGGTCTTGTCCGTTGCCACCGGGCTGATCAGTGGCAGACGCGCCTTGGTCACCACTTGGGCGGCCAGATGAGTCGTCTCGCCATCTATGCCGCCGATGATCGCCCAGACGTTATTCTGATAGGCTTGTTGAACCAAAAAATTGACGCCTGCCGTCCAAGGATTATCCGCCCAGGCAGCGACCAGTCGAAACGGCTTGCCGCGGTATCCCCCCTCGCGATTCGCTTGGTCCACCATGGCGGTTGCAGCACGCCACATCCCGCCGGTCTCCGGATCCTCGGGGTCGTCGGGGCCGAAATACCCGATCAGAACCTCGGTCACGTCCGTTGCGGGCGCCTCGTCACGCCCCGGTCCGAAGTACTCGGTGCGTTGGTCTCGCAGCCGAAAAAACGGTTCGTCTGGCCTTTCTTGCGAAAACGTCGTTCCGCAGATTGCCAAGCTGCCGATCAGCCAAACGGCAAGCCTCCACATGCGACGGCGGATGCCAGCAGCATCGGGTCGCTGCTCGGGGAAGACCGGGTGGGGCGGTGAGAGCGACGGCGCAGATCGAGTTCCGGTGCGTTCGCACGACGGCCGTGGGATGCGGGTCAGATGCATGGACAATCTCCCGAAATCGAATCAGTTGCAGGACGCCAAGACTCGATTGTAACCGGTTCGCCTTGACTTGTTCAGTTCCCGGGCCGCGCGTTAGGCTGTTCGGTAGTTTTTTCCGATCCCGGATGTCGCTATACTGCGGCTTGAACGTTCGAACATCTTCGGTAAAACCGGTTTCTGACGGAAACTTCCAAGCCTTTTTTGGGGAGGGTTAGCGTGGCGGAAATCAGGGTACGTGATCGCTGGGGGTCGAGGATCGGTGTCATTCTAGCGGTTGCAGGGTCAGCCGTCGGCCTGGGAAACTTTCTTCGTTTTCCTGGCAACGCCGCTCAAAACGGGGGCGGCGCGTTCATGCTGCCCTATTTTATTTCGCTTCTGGTTCTGGGATTACCCATGTGCTGGGCCGAATGGACGATGGGCCGTTACGCCGGGGTGCGAGGATTCAATTCGGCGCCGGCGATCTACACGGTCATTTGGCGCAACCGGATCTCGAAGTACTTTGGTTCACTCGCGATCCTGATCCCGCTGGTGATCTATATGTACTACGTGTTGATCGAGGCTTGGTGTCTGGGTTACGCCATCAAGTATTTGACCGGTGCCTTGATGCTGGGACCGGAACCTTCCGAATACGGCAAGTTTTTCGGGGATTTTGTCGGGATTGAATCGGACGGCGCTTTGTTGGCCGAAGGAAATCGCAGCCTGCTGGTGATCTTGGTGATCGTCTTCGCCTGCAATTTCGTGCTGATTTATCGCGGAGTAAACAAGGGAATCGAGACGTTTTGCAAAATCGCGATGCCGGCGTTGATCGTTCTGGGGCTGGTCGTTTTGATCCGCGTGTTGACGTTGGGTACGCCGGACCCCAGCAGGCCGGACCAATCGGTGCTGGGCGGTTTGGGCTTCATGTGGAACCCGCACCCCGACAGATTATTCGATTTCCAGACGTGGCTGGCGGCTTCGGGGCAGGTGTTCTTCAGCCTGTCCGTGGGATTCGGGATCATCGTCAACTACTCCAGCTATCTATCTCGCGACGACGACGTGGCGCTCAGCGGATTGACCTCCAGCAGCATGAACGAGTTTTTCGAAGTCTGTTTGGGCGGGCTGATCACGGTACCGGCCGCCTTCATATTCTTAGGGATGGCGGCGGGTGACTTCACAGGATCGACTTTCGCTTTGGGTTTTCAAGCGCTGCCCAATGTTTTTGCCCTGATGCCGGCCGGACAGTTTTTCGGGTTTCTTTGGTTCTTTATGCTGTTCGTGGCTGCGATCACCAGCAGCGTCTCGATGCTGCAGCCGGTCATCGCTTTTCTGGAAGAGGGCTTCGGGTTGAAACGCCATGCTTCGGCCGCGTTGCTGGGATTGGTGTCGGCCATCGGTTGCGGGTTCGTCCTGTACTTTTCCAAGAACCTTGTAGCCTTGGACATGATGGATTTCTGGGTGGGCAGCGTCGCCTTGTTCGTGCTGGCCATGATCCAATCGTTTCTTTACGCTTGGATGTTCGGGATCAAACGCGGCCACGAGGAACTGCATCGCGGAGCGCACATCCGCATTCCCTGGGCGGTCCAATGGGTGATGAAGTACGTGGTGCCCCTGTATCTGCTGGTGATCTTTGTTGGGTTTTGCTATCAACGGCTTCCCAGTTCGGATCAACAGGAGTTCAAATCGCCGTTAGCACAAGCCAGCACGCTGGTCGAGGGTGCGTTGCCTGAGTGGCTGCGAACGGAGTTCACCGAGCAGGAACTCGTACTGCCCGAAGACGCGACCCTGCAAGCTGGCGCGCATCGAACGGCTGACGGGGGCTGGCGGATCGTCAACGCTCAACGCCACTTGCTGTATCGACTGGTCCCGGAAAATGGCCAGTGGGAGGTCAAATCGCGCCAGGTGGGTTACGTGGAATCGATCTCCAGGAACGCCGTTGCCCTGTTGTCGGTACTGTTCATTTCGGTGCTGTTCCTATTCGTCCTGGTCCTGGTCCATATCGCCGGTCGTCGTTGGCAGGCGGAGGGGCGTTTCGATAACATTCCGGATTAGCGATCGTTCTTCAGGAGAGTGAATTCGATGACATTGACGTTGGGTGGTTGGATCGTGATGCTGCTTTCGGTCGGATCCGTGTTGGCCTTGGTCAGCTTTTGCCTGTTTCGTGTGCTGAGCCTGCCGCCGGTCGAAATCGAAAAACATCTCAAAGGCCCGCTGGAAATCGACACGCGAGACACCAGTGACGCAGATTAGCGTCTTCGTAGGTTGGGACTCTGTCCCGACCGGGTCGGAGACCCAACCTACTCTGGTTGCTGCCGGAGGCCGCGTTAGGGAGAAACGAGACATGAAGACTGGCAGGCAAGATCGGCGAAGCTTCCTTCGCTGTGGTCTGGGAGCGGTGGCTGCGGTCGCGACGCCGATCGTGTTGCCCGGACACGTCTTGGGCCGCAACGGTCAGACGCCGCCCAGCGAACGGATCGGCATGGGGTTTGCCGGCCTGGGCGGCCAGGGCGGCGGCCATTTGTTCGGCGGGGCTTGGACGTATCTGCCCGGCGGCTACCTGGCGCGAAAAGATGTCCGGGTGTTGGCGCTTTGCGATGTACAGCGATCGCGAGCCGAAGGGGCGAAACAACGCGTTCAACAGTATTATCAGGAGCGATTCGGAGGCCAGACGGATCCCGGCATCTCGGCCCACGACGATTTCCGCGAAATGATTCTGCGAGATGATATCGACGCGGTGCTGATCGCAGCTTCCTACCACGCTCAGGGTTTTCTGGCCCTGTTGGCCGCGCGGGCGGGGAAAGACATCTACTGCGAGAAACCGACCAGCATCACGATCCGGTGGGGACGAGCCTTGGTGGAAGCCTGCCAGCGTCACGGCCGGATCTTTCAGGCGGGAACCCAACAGCGTTCAGAATACGAGGGCCGGTTCCGGCGAGCCGTGGAATTGGTGCGCGGCGGAGCGATCGGGACATTGCGAACTGTTTACGCCTATCAGGAGGGGGGCGGATTTTCGCCAGCACCGCCTGAGCCGGACCGCGGGCAGGCGATTCCGCCGGATATCAACTGGGATGCCTACGTCGGACCGTTGCCCTGGTTTCCCTTCGACAACAATACCAGCGGGCATCGCTTCGGATGGGGCGACATCAATTGGGGCCAGCACCACTACGATATCGTCCAGTGGGGTATCGGTGCAGATGACACGGGACCGGTCGAGATCGGCTTGCAGGACGGCCGCCCGTTGCTGACCTATGCCGACGGCGTTCAGGTTGTCGGCGGAAACTATCCGGGGGAAGGCTGGATTCCCGGCGGAGCGTGCTTTGTCGGAACCCGCGGCCGCATCGTCGTCCACCGCGACGGCCTGACGGCGGATCCTCCCGAGTTGCTGTGGGAGACACCCGACCCGAAAGGTTACGTGTACTACAGCGATAGCCACTCGGGGAACTTTCTCGATTGCGTTCGTACTCGCCAACGCACGATCTGCGATGCCGAGACCTCGCATCGCGGGAACAGCCTCTTACTGCTGGGCGGGATCGCTCAGCGGTTGAACCGAACGCTGCGCTGGGATCCCCAGCGCGAACAGTTCATCGACGACGAACAGGCGAACCGGATGCTGTCCTTGGCTCCCCGCGAAGGCTGGACGCTGGGCTGAGCCGTCGTTAGCGTCTTCCGTCGTAAGATTCGCACACGGTGCGCGCCACCCATGCAAGGCTACCTGCCATGACAAGAAACTCCCGGCCGGGTGCTTACCAGTACCGCTCAAGGTGGATCTGCCCGGGCGTCTTCTTCGTGTGCTCACGATAGCCTTCCTGCCCCAACAACTCGATCATCGTATCGATCATGGCGGGATTGCCGCACAACAGGACATGGGTATGCTCTGGCGAGGGATCGAAGCCCCAACGTTCTGTGAACGGGCGTCGTTTCCAAATGTCCTGAATATATCCGGTCACTCCTGGCCAAGGCACCTTTTCGGCGCTAGGCCGGGTGATACTGGGCAGGTACACAAAGTCCTTATAGTCCCGTTCGACCATCGCCAGTTCGTTCCGGTATCCGAGATCCCAGGAATGTCGAGCACCGTGGAGCACGCCGACCTTGGACTGGCGCGTGTGCAGCAATTTGCTGCGCAACATGCTGATGTACGGGGCCAGACCGGTTCCGGTCGAGACCAGCACCAAATTGAAGTTCTCCGGAACGTCGGCCAAAGTGAAAGCACCGGTAATCTTTTTTCCCAACCATAGCTTGTCGCCCGGTTGCATCGCAAACAGCCGGGGGGTCAATGCTCCTGATTCCACCATGACGACGTAGAATTCGAGATACTGGCGTTCCAATGACGAAGATGCGATCGAATAGGCTCGTCGCACAATCTTGTTCGGCGGTGACGGCTCCTCTTCCGGGTCCGAACCTTCACATCGAGGAGCACTTCCAGGTAGTCCGATCACCGCAAATTGGCCTGCCTGAAAGTCCTTGATCTCCCACCCCAGTGGCTCGACCCGGAAAACGGCCAGTCCCGGCGCAATGTCTCGTCGAGCGGTCAGGACCGCATTGAGTTCAACCATCGATCAAATACCTCTGTTTAACTGTCTTGGTTCGGGGAAAGCGGAAGAAGGGCCTATTGTTGTCGCGAATCGGTTGGCTTGCCAGACGGGGTGCCGTCCCTTGGTAGCTGCACTCGCCAGAGTGCAGGATTTCCACGTTCTGGCGAACGTGGCTACACCCAAATCTAGCGCGGACACCCAGCGGAAAATTCGGGTTGGCAGATGTTCGAAATGTGGCAAACGGCGGAGGTTGCCCATGGCCATCTTGTCACGATCGACGGATAGCCGCAAAATGGGTTGTATGACCGAAGACTTCGATCCTTATCATCGCTGGTTGGGCATTCCGCCTGAAGATCAGCCGCCGGATCACTATCGTCTGTTGGGAATCGCTCGATTCGAGACCGAACGCGAGGTGATCGATTCGGTGGCCGTGCGGCACATGCTTTTCTTACAGGAGATCACCGACGGGCCGCATGTCTCGCAGGCTCAGCATTTGTTGAACGAACTCGCTGCGGCTCGTCGCTGTCTGTTGGACGCCACCAGAAAAGCAGCCTACGATGCTTGGCTGAAAGAACAGTTGGCTGACTCCCAGCCGACACCGCCGCCCGTGAGCGCACCAGCGCCGGATTCACCCAGTCCTCCGACCGTCGGGCCAGCGGCCGATCCCAACGGTCCGTCGGTGACGGCGGCGATCCCCTCGTTGGACGCGACGAAGCCCCATCGGCGGTCGACGCGATCCACCGAGGATCGTCCACGAACTCCCCGGACCAGCAAAGTGTCTGCGGCATCCCGTGTTTGGCGAAACAGGATCGCTGTTGCTGCGTTAGGCGCTGTGGTCTTGCTGGTGCTGGCCTTGGGAACCGCTTGGCTGAGCGGGCGGCGGGCGATCGAAGAACGGGCCATCGAGCAACCTGGCGAATCGCGACCGATCGCTGAAGTGGACTCGCATTCGCCCGGACCGCCATTGGAACCGGCTCTAGCTGGCGAATCTCCGTCCGAGGTAACTCGCGACGCCGAAGCGGGTGCTCCCGAAGTGGCTGACGGCGAAGTGGCTGGCACCGAAGTGGCTGATGCCGAAGTGGGTGCAGCAGACGCCATCCCTCCCGAAGAAGATATCGCCGCGTTGGACGGCCCCCAGATCGAGCCGACCTCGGAGCCGACGGCGAAAGAACGGACTACGGCCATACCGTTGCAGGTGGAGGGACTATTGTTGTGGTTGGATGCAGCCGACCTTTCGACGCTCGGGTTGGACGATGCCTCGGCGGTGCTCACCTGGTCGGACAAAAGCGAACAAGGGTTTCAGGCCAAGGTGGACGACGGGGGGGCACCACCGCAATACGTCCGGCAGGGATTGGGCGGTTTGCCGGTCGTGCAGTTCGCCGGGTCGACCAGCTTCTCGATCGCTCGGACCACCGAACCGTTGAATGTGGACGACCACTACACCATCCTGTACGTCGCTCGCGGCGACCGGGGCGCTCTGCTTTCCAAGGGTTCTGGCGACGCGTCCGGCAGCTTTGCGTGGACGCGCGGAGTCGCCGGGTTACGGATCAGCGGAGTTTCGTTCGCCGTCCGTGGTGACACGGGGCGGGAGGCTCGAACTCGTGTGGTCCGAGCCGATTCGGATCAGATCGTTTGGTTCATCGATGGACATGCTCATCAGCCCTCGGCACAAACGGGTTATCAGGTGCGCACCAGAAACGTATTGCGGATCGGCGGTGTGCTGCAACGGCCCGGGGACATGCAGCAGTTTTTTCACGGCCAGTTGGCGGAATTGTTGATCTACGATCGAGCACTGAATGTTGAACAACGGCAGCTTTTGGAAGGCTACTTGGCCAGCAAATGGCTGCTTGGGTCGGACGCACCCGAACCATTGACGGTCGAATTGGCCCAGGCGATCGCGGCGGACGAGCCACCGATGGACGAGGCTCCGTCCGAATCCGCCGCGGATGCGACTGACGTTGTGGATGGAGAGGCCGAAGTCGCCGATTCGGGCGAGCACAGCGCACAGGATCAGCAGCCGGCCTTGTCAGCAGGCTACGTGGTCTTGAAACCTGACGTGCTGCGAACCTCGGGGCGATCTCAATTGAAATTGCTGCACGATGGCATCGTGCTGTCCGATGGCGCGGATCGCGAAAACGAGGAGTATCGGATCGAGCTGGAAACACCGTTGCAGGGGTTGACGGCGCTGCGACTGGAGGCGTTGCCGCATGAGTCGTTGCCGGCGACCGGTCCCGGTTGGGCTTCGGCTGGCCGTTTTTCCTTGACGCAGGTCCGCGCCCATCTGGAATCGATCGACGGTGCGGAACCGGCCGAAGAGCTGCGTTTGACGGCTGTGGGGGAGCCTGGCGACGATCTGGTCGGGCGACTGGTCGACGGATCGGATCAGACCGTCTGGTCCGGCCGACGACGAGGCGAGAGGGTGCCGATGATCTTCTTTCCAGCCGCGCCGATCGACGTTTCACCCGGTCAACGACTGGTGATCACCCTGGCTCAGCGCGAAAACCTGGGCTGCTTCCGCTTGCTGGCCACCGCCGCCGCTGTTCCGTTGGCCGCACCCGTCCCGGACCCTGTCCCTGCCCCAGCCCCGGCTGCGGCGCCAACCGAGGAAGTGGCGGACGCGGGGTTCGTTCTGTATGTCAACCTGGGCGGCCCGGCGTATCGGGACCAGCATGGCAACCAATGGCACCGGTCCGAGCGGCTGGAGAACCAGGACTTTGGTCACGAGGGAGGCATCTCGGCGGGCAAGCCCGTCCAGTCGTTTCCGCAGCTTCTGTGGGCCGAGACGGCCATTCGCGGCCTGACGGCGTTCCGCGCTTCGGTGCCCGACGGCATTTTTGAAGTCACCTTGTGCTTCTGTGAGCAATGGACCAACGATCCGGAGCGGCGCGTCTTTTATACGGTTTGGGAGCGAGGAACCCCGCAAGCCTTTCAGCGTTCGTTCCGTGGTCCGGGGATCGGCGGCCCCTGGCAGCACGTCGAACGCCGCGTCGCGGTGCGCGACGGGCAACTGGATATCGAATTCAGTCCCATTCGCGAGGGAACGTTTGCGATCCTCAGCGGCATCATCATCCGGCAGGTCGCCGAGACCCCCGGTTCGGGACGAAGACGCTGATCCGCCGCCAGGTCATTGGCAAACGGCCGTCGATCTGTTCTGATGGAAAGCAAAGTTTCCCGACTCGGCCCCCCGAGGTGGAATCGTCCACGTCTTGAGGGGCCAGCAGGCAACGCCGTGAAGCATTTCCTGAGTCGAAAACGGGCCGCAAGAGGATCGTAGCCGAATTCGCCAAAATTCGGGGTGCTCAAAAGACTGAATCCCCCGAAATTCGGGGTGCTCAGGAATGGACCGAATTCTGGCGAATTCGGCTACGAAAATGCTTCACGGCGTTGACTATTAGGGCCAAGGCAAGGAGCAGTGAATGAACGAAGTATCACGGGCGGCGAGTTCGCGCAGCTACGTCCTGGTCTGCGCTGTCACGGCGGCGTTGGCCGGGTTTTTGTTCGGCTTTGACACGATCGTGATCTCGGGCGCGGAACAGCAGATCCAGTCCCTCTGGCGGCTGGACGGTTTCACCCACGGCTTGTGCATGAGCGCCGCGCTCTGGGGCACCGTGCTGGGCGCGATGTTCGGCGGCTGGCCGACCGAACGGCTGGGACGTCGCAAGACGCTGCTGGGGATCGGTCTGCTGTACTTCGTATCGGCGGTCGGATCCGGCCTGGCGCCCGACACGTACACGTTCATGTTCGCCCGCTTTATCGGTGGTGTGGGGGTGGGCATCGCCACCGTGGCATCGCCGCTGTACATCTCGGAGATTTCGCCGCCTCATCTGCGAGGCCGATTGGCGGGCATGTTCCAATTCAACATCGTCTTCGGCATTCTGATCGCCTTCGTGTCGAACTATTTCATCGGTCGATACGTCCACCAGGCGATCGCCTGGCGTTGGATGTTGGGCGTCGAAGCCTTTCCGGCTCTGTTGTACACGTTGCTGTGTTTTCGCATCCCCGAGAGTCCGCGTTGGCTGATCGTGCATGGCGGCCAGCGGCAGGCGGGCGCCGAAGTGTTTCGAAAGGTCAACCCGGACTATTCCGCTGCGCAGATCGACGCCCTTGTGGATTCGGTGTCCGAAAGCGTCGGGGATCGGGCCACGGCAGCCAAATTCTGGACGGCTCGGCTGAAGGTTCCCATCCTGCTGGCCATCCTGATCGCCGCGTTCAACCAGTTGTCCGGAATCAACGCCGTGCTGTATTTCGCCCCGCGATTGCTGGGGCTGGCCGGCGTCCAAGACCCGCTATCCGCCTCGATCGGGATCGGTGTCACCAACCTGATCTTCACGTTTGTCGGCCTGTGGTTGATCGACCGATTGGGACGCCGCACCTTGCTGTACATTGGCTCGGTCGGTTACATCGTCTCGTTGGCCGTCTGCGCCTATTTCTTCCTGACCTATCCTGCCTTCCGCGCCGTATCCACCGCCATTGAGGTCGAAAACGCGGCTCAGCAGGTTCTTCAGATGCAAGAGCCCGACGCCGTGCTCTCCGAGACCGATCGCGAGAACATCCAGCAGGCCTACGATCGAGCGCGGCAATCGCTGGTTGCCGCCACGTCGCGTGCGGGCTACTCGGGCCAGGCGATCCAGTTCCCTGACGAAGCCGATCCGCAGGAAGTTCTGGCGATCGCCACTGCGGCGAAAGAGCAGGCGGCTGACATCCTGGATTTCCGGAAATTCGTCATCCTGTTTTCGATCATGGCCTTTATCGCCGCCCATGCGGTCGGTCAAGGAGCGGTGATCTGGGTCTTTATCAGCGAGATCTTCCCGAACCGCAACCGAGCGGCAGGTCAAGCCTTGGGCAGCGTGACTCATTGGCTGTTCGCCGCGACGATCACCCTGGTGTTTCCCATCGCCATCGGCGCGTTCGACGCCGGCGTATTATTCGCCTTTTTCTGCGTCATGATGTGCCTGCAACTGGCCTGGGTCAAACTCATGGTCCCCGAGACGAAAGGCATCCCGCTGGAAGAGATCCAGCGCCGAGTGGGCATCGAATGACAATCGTCGTTGCCTCCACCTCACCGAAAGCGCCGCGCAGATCAGCCGAGACGCGCTAGCGTCCGGTTGGTGCAGCCGTTACGGTAACCGGGGCTAGCGCCCTGCGGCTGATGAATCGTCGGGGCTAGCGCACGATGCCTTTGGACTTCAGCAGGGCCATGATGCGGTCGACGCAATCCTCGACGTTCAACTCGTGCGTGGGCAGCGTCAGATCGGGATGCGGCGGGACATCGTAGGGGAAGGAAACGCCGGCATAATTGGGAAGCTCGCCGGCTTCGGCTTTCGCATAGGGATCGCCCTCGGCTCGCTCGCGGCACACCTCGATCGGTGCGGACAGATGGACGATCAAGAATCGATCCCGACCGATCACGTCCGCCGCGCGCTGCCGGACTTCTTCACTGGGCGCGACGAACGCCGCCAGACAGATCACCCCGGCATCGTTCAGCAGCTTGGCGAATTCGGCGCCGCGTCGCATGTGCTCCGATCGATCCTTACCGGAAAAAGTCAGATCTTTGTTGATCCCGATCCGCAGGTTTTCGCCGTCCACCACGGTGCTGACGCGCCCCATGTCGAACAACCGGCGCTCCACGGCATAGGCCAACGTCGTTTTCCCGGAGCCGGTCAGACCGGTCAGCAGGATCGTCACAGGCCGTTGGCCGAATCGAGCCCTGCGCTCGTCGGCACTGACGCGACTGGTGTGCGTCTGCAACAGTGCGCTGGCCGGTAGATCGTCCCAGAGGTCGTGGCTTTGGTCGGCCGTGACGCGCGCCATGATCATCCCGGCGCCGACGGTCACATTGGTCATTCGATCGATGATGATCAGACTTCCCGTTCCCCGGTTTCGGCGGTAATCGTCAAAGGCGATCGGTTCGGCCAGCGTGATCGCACAGCGTCCGATCTCGTTCAGTTCCAAAGTGGGCGCGTCACATCGATGAAGCGTGTTGACGTCGACCTGGTAACGCAACGTTTCGACGGTGCCGCTGACCTGTTTCGTCGTCTGCTTGAACAAATACTGCCTGCCCGGAACCATCGGCTGGTCGGACATCCAGACCACCATGGCATCGAATCGCTGCTCCAATTTCGGCAGGTTTCCCGGACGGACGATCATATCGCCGCGGCTGACGTCGATTTCATCGGTCAACGTCAGCGTCACGGCCTGCGGAGCGAACGCTTCCGGCAGTTGCCCGTCGAACGTGACGATCGACTTGACGCGACTTGTCTTGCGCGACGGCAGCACCATCACTTCATCGCCGCTACGAATGATTCCCGAGGCGATCGTCCCGCAAAAGCCGCGAAAGTCCAGATGGGGACGGCTGACCAGTTGCACCGGGAACCGAAAGTCTTCCAGGTTGCGATCCGAGCCGATGTAGACGTTGTCCAGGAAGTGCATCAGCGTGCTGCCTCGGTACCAAGGCATGTTGGGGCTGGAATCGACGATGTTGTCGCCGAGCAACGCGGAAATCGGCAGAAAGTGCAGGTCGGGAACGTCCAGTCGGGCCGCAAAGCGGACGTAATCCTCGCAGATCTGATCGAACACCTCCTGGCGGAAATCGACCAGATCCATCTTGTTCACGGCCACCAGCACGTGCCGGATGCCCAGCAACGAAACGATGAAGCTGTGCCGCTTGGTCTGCGTCACCACGCCGTTGCGAGCATCGACCAGGATCACCGCCAGATCGCAGGTCGACGCGCCCGTCGCCATGTTCCGCGTGTACTGTTCGTGCCCGGGTGTGTCGGCAATGATGAATTTTCGGTTGGCGGTGGAAAAGTACCGATACGCCACGTCGATCGTGATCCCCTGCTCGCGCTCGGCCTTCAATCCGTCGGTGAACAGTGCCGGATCGAAACCGCCGCCCGTCGTACCATGAACGACCGAGTCGCGTTCGAGCGTGCGCAACGTATCTTCGTAAATCAGCTTGGCGTCGAAGAACAGACGGCCGATCATCGTGCTCTTGCCGTCATCCACACTGCCGCAAGTCAAAAACCGCAGCAATTGCTTCCGTTCGTGTTGTGCCAAGTAGGCATCGATATCGGTGGCGATCAAGTCGGAGCGATGTGACATAGGAAATCGTTACCTGAATGAATGAATGAAGTCGCTCGGCGGAAAAAAACGGCATGAGTGCGTCGTCAAAACGAAATCTTGGAGTAGCCGCGGTCGCCAGACCGTGGAAATCCCGCGCTCTGGCGAGTGCAGCTACCCGAAAACCAAGCCTGCTCAACGCACTAAAAGTACCCCTCTCGCTTCTTGTCTTCCATGCTTCCCTCGTCGTCATTGTCGATCACTCGGCCCTGACGTTCGGATGTCGTGCACAGCAGCATCTCCTGGATGATCTCGGGCAGGGTCGTGGCAGTGGATTCGACGGCCCCCGTCAGCGGATAGCACCCCAACGTTCGGAAGCGGACCAGTTTCATCGTCGGCTGCTCGTCCGGCAAAAGCTTGAGACGATCGTCGTCCACCAGGATCCAGTTTCCCCCGCGCTTGACCACCGGCCGCTCGGCCGCGAAGTACAAGGGAACGATGGGAATCTTCTCCAGATGGATGTACTGCCAGACGTCCAACTCGGTCCAGTTCGACAACGGAAAGACGCGAATCGTTTCGCCTTGGTTGATCCGAGTATTGTAAAGATTCCAGAGTTCCGGGCGCTGGTTCTTCGGGTCCCAGCGATGAAACGGATCGCGGAACGAAAAGACCCGCTCTTTCGCCCGGGACTTTTCCTCGTCGCGTCGCGCCCCGCCGAAAGCGGCGTCGAAGCCATAGTGATCCAAAGCCTTTTTCAACGCCTCGGTCTTCATCACCGTCGTATGCTTGCCGCTGTGCTTAAACGGATCGATCCCCAATTGGCGGCCCTCTTCATTGACGTAGGCCAGCACCTTCAACCCTAACTCGGTGCGAGCATAACCCTCTCGAAATGCGTACATTTCACGAAATTTCCAAGTCGTATCGACGTGCATCAATGGGAAGGGCGGTTTGGCCGGGTAAAAGGCCTTCAAGGCCAGTTGGACCATGACCGAGGAATCTTTTCCGACCGAGTATAGCATCACCGGATTGTCGAACTCGGCGACCACCTCACGGATGATGTGGATACTCTCGGCCTCTAATTCTTTCAGATGGGTCAGGCTGTAACCGCTCATGGCTCCCCACTTGAGACTGTCTAGTTTGCATTGAAAACGGGTTGGGTGCTTCCACGGGCGGCGACCAGATGGCTGGCCGAACCAAGCACTTCGAGGCTGCTTACCCCCGCATCCGCGAGCCGCCCATTAGAAACGTTAGATGCGATCAGCGGAAGACCACTGCATCGGCATCTTCGGTACAAACGATACAGTCTGTACGCCAACGCATCAAACCTTCCGCAGATACTCTAATCCTACGAGTGGATTCAACGCAAGCTTGAAAATCTGATCCATTGCGGCTGACCATGTTACCGATCTTATCAAGCAGTTAGCCGCTACGCGCGTTGACCGCACGACAGATCTTTCGGGGGTTCCATGCAGATGAGATCGACCACAGCCCTTTGGGTTTGGCCGTTGCTCGGGATTGTCATCATCCTGTTCATATCGGAGGTACGCGCTCCCCGAAGTTGGCGGCGCGTCGCCGTGGGACCGATTTGCGTGCTGTTGGATGAAGCGTCGCGGACCTTCCCGCCGGTCTATCTTACCGATCTGGGACTCAATGAATGGCCGACGCCGCTGACATCCACGGTCAATCTTCGTGATCTCGTCAGGCCCCGGGCGATCGCCAGCGATACCATCCACAGTCTGTCAGCGTCCCGATTGGAGGTCCAGCGTGCTTGGGATCCGAAAGCGGGTGTGGAAACGTCGACCAGCAGCATGGCTTCGAGGGTGGCTCGTTCAGCAGAACGTATTCGCCCCATGCTGTCGACGGAAGACGACGGTGGCGACGCTGCGATGGGAATGCTTTCCGATCTGCCCGTCGGGCCGCAGGTGGTCGAGATCGCGGACGTGGTCGCTCGCCGATACCTGGAATCCACAAACGAAGCGACGAAGATTCCGAAGGCTGCGGACGGGGAATGGGACGAGTCGACAGGGCGGCGTTCGTCGGGCATACGAGCCGCCGTGGACCGGTCGCCGAGCGAGTCGTCTCGCGAACGGCAATGGGTCTACCGTCGCACATCGGATCTACCCCGTGAGCGTTTCACGACATGGCCGAACTGCCCAGCGTTGAGAATGCAGTTGGATGATCTGCGTCAAGAACCGGTCGCCGCCGACTGGTGTGCAAAGGTCTTCGCCGAATTGGCGTCCCTACGACAATTGGACGAAATCACGACTGTCGCTGCCGGCGACGTCCTGGACCGGTTGCACGAACTGGCCCAACAGGGATGGGTCCGGTCAGGCATGATTCACGATTCGGTCACTCGCAACCGGTGGGGCCGATCGGCTCATGCGCTGGAGCGACGGGTGGCGATCTGGCGACGCATTCACCAGACCGCCGGGAATGGAGCGATTCCCGTCGCGATGA
>SKKK01000399.1 GCA_007121535.1 Planctomycetaceae bacterium
ACTTTGGTGGCTTTTGCCAGTCGGCAACAGGCGGCGAATTGCTCATAATGGGATTCATCGGTCGCCTGGATTTCGATGCTGTACGAAACGATCGAAGCTCGATGCGTGTCACGAACCATGCTGACAGCGCTGACCAGATCCTCGGCCACCTGAGACGGCTTGAGCTGCTGGCCACTCTCGTGGATGGCGACCTCGATGTGGCTGTACTCCAAATCAATGATACGATGGATGGCATCTACCAGGGGCAAATCGCGAAAACACTCCGTCGAGGCAGCCACAAGCACGGGTAACTCCTTCTCCCTAAACTACATCACCAATACAAAGACCTCTCGTAAGCACGTAGCTTACATCATGGTACCACGACACGGCAACACCATCCGACGCGCCGCAAGGGGGTCGCAGATTGCCTTCAGGCAACAACCCGTTAAACTAGAAGAACTTACAGGAATTTCCGATAGGACCATCACGGACTTTTGAATATCTACACAAGGGGGGCTTTATGGACAATGAAGTACCGAATGCGGAAATCGTTTCGCCTCAACCGTCACCTTCTGCTCCGGCCTCGGTTCCCTGGCCGCCGCAAATCATCGTCAATTGCGGCCCGGGGCGATTTCAACGTCTGCTGGGCTGGATGGGTTGGGCAGCGTTCGGCGTTTCTGTGCTGATCCTGATCAGTATGTCCTTTGCCGTGCGTCAGTATTTCGATACCACCGAAGGAATTCAAGAACGGTTCCATTCAGGGGAAAGAACTGGCCGAGACAAGGTGGCCATCATCTCGGTGACGGGTGCGATTTTGGATGGTCGCGGGTTCGTCAAGAATCAGATCGACCAGGTGATGAAGGATAAGAGCGTCAAAGCGGTCGTGGTGCGGGTGTCGTCTCCGGGCGGCACGATCACAGGTTCGGACTACATCCTGCATCATCTGAGTAAAATGCGCGAGGAACGCGACATTCCGCTGGTCGTCAGCATGGGCAGTATCGCGGCCAGCGGCGGCTACTACGTGTCGATGGCCGTCGGCGATCAACCGAACTCGATCTATGCCGAACCGACGACCACGACCGGATCGATCGGCGTGGTGATCCCGCACTACAATTTGGCCGGATTGCTCGAGAGATTCGATGTCGAGGACGATTCGCTGGTCAGCCATCCGAACAAGCGGATCATGAGCATGACGCGTCCGATGTCGGACGAGCAGCGTGAGATCATGAAGGCTTACTTAGAGGCGGCTTTCGTCCGATTCAAGGACCAGATCAAGCGAGGTCGTCCCGCGTTCCGCGACGATCCCGAGGCTCTGGATCATCTGGCCACCGGCGAGGTGTTCACGGCCGAGCAGGCCCGCGAGCACGGTCTGATCGACGAGATCGGCTTTGTGGAAGACGCCATCGAGCGCGCGATTACGATGGCCGAGTTGGACGAGTCTCGAACTCGAGTGGTGGAGTATCGGCGACCGCCCTCCCTGTTTGATTTGGCGCTGCTGTCGAAAGCTCGACACAGCCGCAATCCTATCGACCTGGCCTATTGGCTGGACCTTCACGTGCCGCAAGCCTATTACTTGATGACCACGTTGCCTCCGTTGCTGACCTACCCCGGGCAATAACACCAGGAAGCAGGTGAAGTTCTTGGTCTGGTACAGCGCAACGTAACAAGCGGTAGCATTGGTCTACGGATTCGTCCCCGACAAGTGTTGGGACGGGTCGTAATGGAACGATCGCCAGTAGGCCCGTTCGATCTCGCGAAAGTCGATGGCCTCGTCCGCATCCGGGTCGGCGGGCAGAATGCCGTACTGCTGCATCTGACGCAGGTAATAGGCGTTGGGGCGGAAACCGGGCATGTCAAAACGTTTGGCTTCCGCCAGTTGGTCAGCCGCTTCGACGATGGCTGCCAGCAGGGCTTGATAGCCCAAGTCGTCGGTATCCGCAAACACATCGGCGCTGCACCAGCCGAGCCCCCCGGCATCGCGAGCCAATGGGGCGCGCAGCATCAGCGATTTGTCAGGACGGGTCAGGTTGCATAACGATTGAGGCGGGCGTGCATTGCCAAACTGATAGTAGCCGATGCGTCCGCGGATCAACTGCAGGTCCGTGAATTGGTGGACCAACGGCAAGTGCGGCCCTTGCGATCCGAAGCGGAAGTACCAGTCCGATTGTCCGATCCGATTTCGCTCCGGCGCCGGGGTGCCGTGGCAACTGGCGCAGCGCTGCTCGAACGTTGCCACAGGAAATTCGACGGGCGACATCCCCGAACCCAGCGCGGCGTAGGTCCCGGCATAGACGGCGCTGGATTCGATCCACAACCGCACCATGGTTCGCTCGTCTTCGCTCAACTGCACCTGGTGGTGGCTGTCGTCCAGATAGTCCAACAAGGGACTGGCCGAACTGCCTACGGAACGCGGTGGCCGGTTGCCTGCTGCGTTGCGACCGTCGGAGATCAGGCTGTGCTGCAGCATCGTCCAGTAACTCTGCGAGAAGATAGGCGTATGGTCCCCACTGAAATCGATCTTGCCTTCCATCCGATCCGGTCGATGACACTCGACACAATGAAGTTCCAAGATCGGTTGAATGTCGCGGGGAAAGTCGATGACTTTGGGCACCCCGGCAATCGGCTGGATCCGATCGGCAGGTCGCTGGAACGCGGTCAGACCGGTATCCCATCGAGGTGAGCTGGTCCGAGTTTCGTGACAGCCCACGCAGCCGGTGACTTCGCCAGGCTGGACACTGACAAAGCTGTGCATCCGCTTGACCGCAAGGTCGTTCTCGTCCAAAGCAACGAAGAACAGCGATCGCAAGGCCGGGACTTCAAAGTGAGCCGATCCATCCTCGGCCACGGGGACGGTGCCCAGGACCGAGGCCAATTGGAACGAACCGCCGGCGGTGATCGGCCACATGCCGCCGGAAAAACTGATCGGCTTCGGCAAACGTTCCACCACCAGCAGCTTCTTGATTTCGCCGCGTCGAACGCCCGCCATGTTGCGTCCCTGATAGACGTCGCTCAACACCAAGCGGCCAGTGGCTTGCAACGGATCGATGCGTTCCGGAATGATGGCTTCTCGATCGCGTGGCGCCAGCGGTCGAGGCTCGTGGCATTCCAGGTGGCAACCCGACGGAGGCCCGCAAATGAACTGCGTCCGCCCCAGACCATCCATCGCATGGATGCCCTGCTTGTCCACCACCAGGAAGCAGTCTTCGGCGAAGGGGAAGGGATCGCGGTACAGACGGCCCGTGCTGATGCGGCGTGCCGATGCCAGGTCGTCCGGCCCTTTCGATGGATCGACGACGGTGATATGCCCCATGTGTCCCGGCAGCCCATGTCCGGGCGAAAACGAGGCGACCACCAGATTCGTCCCGGGAATGGGTTTGGCGTCCAACATGGCGACCCCCGGCCACTGGTTGCCGAAATAGGTCATCTGGCCCGTGCCGTCGGGGTTGACGGTCCAAAGATGATGGTAATCGAACTGGCTGCGATCCACATATTCCCAACGCGTGAACAGCACGCGTCCATCGGGTAACACCCAGGGCGTGTTGTCATGCTCGGCGTTGGTCGACAGAGGCCGGATGTTGCTGCCGTCCGCATCGCATCGGTACAACACGGCGACCGGCGTTCTCCAACAACTGACGAACCGGTTACAGCGGCTGGAACCGAAGACGATGCCGCCGTCGGGCAGATAAGCAGGTTCGATGTCATCGAACGGTCCGTCGGTCAATTGCACGAGTCCGGAACCATCGGCTTGAATCTCATACAGATGATAATACGGCTGACCGCCTTGACGATAGGAAAACAGGATCGTCTGTCCGTCGTAATGGACTTGAGGATCACGGACACCGCCGGTGGGGTCCTCCAGCAGCACGGTGCGCTGGCCGGAACGAAGATGGTAACGCACCAACCGGCCTCCTTCCCCGAATCGCGCCGCCGGCGGTTCCTCCTCGGTGCCGCATTGCGGTGGGTACTCTGGCACATTCGACGACAGGAAACCGAAGGTAGCGTAGTAGTGGTCGAATTCGGTCACCCGTTCCGCGAAAATGATCTCGTCCACGTCGGCCATGGGGCCGTCCAAGAATTCCGCCAACAGGTCTAACGGCTTCAGCTCTTCGGGTGCTGAACCGGGAGCGAGGGAGACATTATCAGCCAGCCAATTGCTGGACGCATTCAGCGCTTGCAATTGCACGCGTCCGACGACTGCTTCGGGCGGCAGCGATTGTTGGAAGACTTGCACGTGCTGGACCGTGTCGCCGTTCAGCGTAACGTCGTAATACGGCACTTGCGCGGCCAGGTGGCCAGCGATCACCAGTTGGTTGACCACCGGTTTCTGGCCTTCCCAGACGCCCTGCATGTCGGGATCCGCCGTTGTTCTTGCCGTAAGATTTCCCAGCGTTCGCCAACCGCTACCATCGTGGGCTTCCAGCCGATTGCCGCTGCCTACCCGCATATTGATGGCGATACGGTGGGCATCGGGGCCGCAATAGATCAGCGCATTCATGGTCCGGTCGCCGTGGTTTGGAAACACGGCAAAGGCCATCCGGAAGACAAAGCTGGAGATCGCACCATCGGGCGACTGATGCAAGTTGTTGCCGTGGGGCCGAACGATCTCGACCGAGTGACTTCCGGCGATCACCGATTTTTTTTGCATCCGCACCCCGTCCGGATGCACGGTCCAATGTTGGGGGCGACCGTGTATCACCGCCTCGAAGTCCCCTCCCGCGATCTGCTGGTCACCCCAGGCAGGCAAAGCGACAACGATTCCCAGAACCCATCCCAACAGCAAGCCAAGGCGAATCATGACGGCACCTTTCCTTCTTGTACGCCGCAGCCGGAACCGAGTCCGCTGTAGCTTAACAGGCCACAGAATTGTAGCAGAAATGTCGTTCGTCGTCAGCAATACAATTGATGGATTACACCAAATAATGGGGTGGCAGATATCACCGGAACATGTAACTCTAAGGTCCTGGTGAGTGTAGATACGCAAAGTACACAAGCCTGGATGATGTAGACGGATGCATATTTGCTACTTTTTAGTGTATGGATTTGTAAATTAGGCTGGTTATTCTTGGACATTCCGAATTCTGGCGAATTCGGCCAGGATGGTCTTGGATGCCCTCTTTCGATTCAGGAAATGCTT
The DNA here is from genome assembly GCA_007121535.1 of Planctomycetaceae bacterium. GTDB lineage: Bacteria > Planctomycetota > Planctomycetia > Pirellulales > Pirellulaceae > SKKK01. The sequence continues at coordinate 5,114 of SKKK01000399.1, forward strand.
CATGGCGTTGCCCGCATGGGCTCGACGACACGTTACCGAGTGTGATACACTAAGGGGCTTGATGGTACTGGGAAGCGGGATCGATCGCGGTGTTTGAAACGCACTCGGTCGCGTACGCCTTCGTCGAAAAACACGAATCCGAGATGATCCGAACCCGCGTTCGGAGAATTCTCTATCTTGACAGGGAGCAACATGGTCAGACGTCCTTTTATCGCTGGTAACTGGAAGATGAACACGACGCGCAGCGAAGCAGTCCAGTTGGTCCGGGCTGTGCGCGAAGCCGTGGCGGGAGTCGAGGGGGTGGACATGGCGGTGTGCCCGCCAAGCGTCTATTTGGATGCCGTTGGCGCAGAATTGAAGGATTCGGCGATCGCATTGGGCGCTCAGAATATGTACCATCAGGCCAAAGGAGCCTTTACGGGCGAATTGAGTGCCGCGATGCTCTTGGATGTGGGCTGTCAATACGTCATTTTGGGGCACAGCGAACGGCGTCACATCCTTGGCGAATCGAACGAGGACGTCTGTCGCAAGGTCCACGCGGCCCTGGCGGCCGGCTTGACGCCGATCGTCTGCGTGGGCGAGACGAAGGACGAACGCGATGCGAAAAAGACGACAGACATCGTGGCGGAACAGTTTTTCGGGTCGCTGGCCGGAGTCTCCAGCGATCAGGCGGCCCGGGTAGTGATTGCGTACGAGCCCGTGTGGGCGATCGGCACGGGGGTCGTGGCGACGGTGGACGAGGCTGGTGAGGTGCATGCGAGTTTGCGGGGGATGATGGCTGGCCGCTATGGTGCAGCGATCGCCGATCAGATTCGCATCCAGTATGGCGGCAGCGTGACGGACGAGAACGCCGCCGACCTTCTTTCGGTCAGCGACATTGACGGCGCGCTGGTTGGCGGTGCCAGTTTGAAAGCGGGCAGTTTTCCGAAGATCATCCGGGCGGCCGTTTCCTGAGTATCGATTACTTTAGCAGTAGGATTTCTCTTCAAGGGAGTTGATCAGGTGGTTTTTCCAGTTCTGTTGGCTTTCAATGTCTGGCAATACGTGTTCGGCATCCTGCTGTTCCTTTTGTCGCTGTTCTTGATCATGCTGGTGCTGGTCCAGCGGGGCCGGGGCGGCGGACTGACGGGTGCCTTGGGCGGCATGGGCGGCCAGAGCGCTTTTGGGGCCAAGGCCGGCGATACGTTCACCCGTGTCACCATGGTAACGGCCACGGTTTGGATTTTGTTGTGCATGGCAGCGATCCGAATCTTGGGGACGGATGATCGGTTCGGCCCCGACCAACCTGGTGCACCGGACGTCGACGCGACCGCGCCCGGTCTGGACGGGACCGAGGGGTTGGATGCGACCGATCTGGGTACCGGGCTGGACACCTTCGACCCGGATACCGAGGGACTGTTGGACGACAGCCTGCCGACGTGGGACTTGGAAGACGACCCCACGCCAGCTCCTCCGACCGAAGATCCCCCTGCGGAAGAACCGCCGGCGGAAGACTAACGAGCCGTTTCCTTCTTTAGCTGCATTCGGTTGGTGCGGGGAGATCGCCTGTGCTGTTGAGCATGACCGGTCATGGCGAAGCGCAAATTCAGCGCGAGCGTGCGACGGTACGGGTCGAGGTTCGGGCGGTGAACAATCGCTTCCTCAAGATCTCGACTCGGATCAATGAAGG
>SKKK01000435.1 GCA_007121535.1 Planctomycetaceae bacterium
CCTCGACCAGCGCCACTTTGACGCCCCACGGGTCGGTCTGCTCGTCCATCACCTGCTGCAGTTGCTGGTTGATGCGTTCCCGTTCGGCCAACAAATCGTCCAGATCCGCCTGGCCGAGGATGCTGCGAAGCGTCGTTTGCGACAGTTCGCTGGTGGCATACATGAAGTTCTCGACCTCCAAAATGGCTTTCATCGGGTCGATCACGCGAAAGTAGACCACCGCGTTGACCTTGACCGAGACGTTGTCCCGCGTGATGACGTCTTGCGACGGCACGTCCCGTACGATCGTCCGCAAGCTGACTCGGACCATGCGGTCGATTGGCCAGAAGACCCACGCCAAGCCCGGACCTTTGGGGCGAGACAGGACTCGACCCAACCGGAAGACGACTCCCCGCTCGTACTCCGCAAAGATGCGAAGGCAGCTCAAAAAGTACAACACCACGATCGCCAGCACGATGCCGATGATCCCCACAACATCAAGTTCTTCCAACAACGGTCCCATCGTTTGTCTCCTTGTTCTTTCGTTACTATGGCTCGGCCTGTGCCGGAACCTGCACGTGAAGGGTCAGCCCCTCGCGCTGGACGATCTCCAGCGGCTGACCGGCGGCAACGGGCGTCGCGCTGATTGCTCGCCACGTTTCGCCGCGGGTTCGTACCGAACCGGAAAAGCGTCCTTCGGTTTCCACAAAAAGATCGTCCAGATCGTTCGCCAGCAGGTCGACCGCGCCCTGTTCCACAGCGGCGCTGGCCGAGACGGAGCGACTTTCACGGACGGCTTCGGTGGCCCATTCTGCATTGCGGTCGCGCAATTCGGCCAGCGCGCGCACCCAGGCAACGGTGTCGTTGATGGCTTTTTCCTCGACGGGAGTCCTCCCAACGTGGGGCTGTTCCTTGTCTTCTTCGTCATCGGGCCGATCGATGGCGGGGAATGGCGTTCCGCCCAGTGCGACCGGGTGGGCCGCCCCGATGTTCGTTCCCGGCGCCATCGCAGCGACGTGGGCCGCCATGGTGACGAAGACACCGGCCGAAGCCGCACGACCCCCGGGAGGTGCGACGTAAACGACCACCGGCACCTCGCTTCGCAGGATATCCTTGACCATCTGCCGCGTCGAATCCACCAAGCCGCCCGGCGTATCCAAGACGATGACCAGACATTCCGCGCGCTGCTGGTTCGCCATGCGGATGGCTCGGCCGACAAAGCGCACCGTGATCGGCGAAATCGCCTCGTCCTCCAAGTGGACCTGGATCACCAGCGGCCCGGACGCTGGACCGCGTACGTCCTGCGATTCATCACATCGTCCGGCCGAAATGCCGAATGACGCAACCATTGCGATCGCCGCAATCCACTTGCGCATAAAGTCTCCTTCGCCTTGGCGACCAATCACCGCGCCCTCCGTGCCGCCGGTGAATTGTCTGCTCCGACAGCTTTCACCACATTTCCAACCGTTTTCATGACAATTGCTGGCTTCTTTCGGAATCGAATACAAGACTGTCTCGAACGTGGCGGCTCTCATCATGATCGCTTTCCGTGTCGATGGAGACCACGTCGCCTTGCTCGTCGCTGGCCAGTGGTTGCTGAGTCTGCAATTGGCGGGCCAATACCCGCAAACCACACCCCGGAGTTCCGCCACCATCCGTTCGCCCAGCAGCTTCGCGACGTACGAATCCGCGTGACCTCGAAACGTTACGGCTGCTTCGTCGACCGTGACGACGATCTGCCACGCGTCGTCACCGGGCTGTCGCGCAGCACCTCGCTGATTTGCGCGGCGATTTGCTCTACGTCCGGATCCGCGGGCCGTACGGACAGGTGTCCACCACCGCTCGGACGCCGCGGATCGTCCTGGCCGCATTCACGGCCTCAACATGACTACTCCTCGACGTCGCTTACTTGCTGTGGTCATCCATCAACCGTCGATCAGGAAGACGTAGTGCATATCGAGTGCCAAACGCAGACGGTTAGCATCGGACGGGTAGGCAAGCGGACGCGACACGTGGCAGATGTCGAACGGATCTCGATCACCCGTGATGTGTATGCTTCTCGGATACGTTGCGGCGAACTCCGAACATCTGTCGCGGCAGTACGACAGAATGGCGGAGCGTGATCGCTCGGTGATCCCTGCTGCAATGAGCAGCAGTAACGCAACGCCAATTCAGCACCCTGTCTGTAACGACTGACAACACCCATTCGCCGCCGTCATAGCAGACAAAGCCCAATGGACAGTTGACGGAAATCGTTGCCCTACTTAGCACCGTTCGAGAAATAACTGTCCGATGTCCCCTCGCCCCTCTGGGGAGAGGGCAGGGTGAGGGGGTCAGAAAGTGCGTCAGTTATTTCTCGAACGGTGCTTACGCTCTAAATTGTGACAAGATCACGTGTTCCAGGAAGAATCAGCCATGATCAAATTGTTGACACGCACCTTTTTCAAAGGCTTGGTGGTCGTGCTGATCAAAATCCCCCATACGAACATGGAGACCTTGGGATTCGTGACCCGCGACGACTTGAGCGATCTACCGGACGGCTTTCCGAAAGAGGATCACGTGGTCGTCTATGTGCAATGGAGTTACCAGATGGGCGGCTACTGTTTCGTAGTGCCTCGCAAAGCGGTTCAGCCGGTGAACATGACGGTGCAACAAGGCATGCGCTGGGCGTTAACAGCGGGCATTTCCGCGCCCAAAAATGCCGGGCAGCCTGCCGAACCAAAAACAAGGGATACTGCTTGAATCAACGAATCGATTTTCAGCACGGTGCCCTGAAAGAGGTCGAAACCTTCCCTTTCCACGACGTAGCATTTGGGATGCCGCAGACGGAGATTCCCGGGTGGTCGTTGCCACCGGTGACAGCACCGAGATCGGACGCATCAGCGGAATGACTTCCTGGCAGATTGCGTTCAGACTTGCCCAAAGCGCCGCGCAGATCCGCCGAGACGCGCTAGCGTCCGGTTGGTGCAGCAGTTACGATAACCGTGGCTAGCGCCCTGCGGCTGATGAATCATTCGGGTTAGTCGCCGCATTCATGGCTATAATAAAACCCTCGAAATAACTGCTGCAAGTTGGCGTGCAACTGCGACATTTTGCTTGCCATGACGACCGTATCGCACTTCACATGAACGAGGCGTCTTGCTCGTCGCATTGGCATGCGATTTGCTGCAAAGATCGCTGGAAGCCCATGACACGCTTGGGCCGGCCCAATGTTCCACCAAGCACGGCTTTCTGGCGTCGCCAGAATTGGAAATGACAACACGGGGGGATTCCGATGTGGCTCTCTTCAGCGCTGCCCGGGGTCTCGGCGATCTCCCGACCCCCGTTGCGTCCCCCATGCAAGGCTACCGCAATTGGCAAAAGATTCTGGCCGGGTGCTTACGACCCAAATCGCCCCCGTGCCGTCAGCGACGGTCCCAGAAGTTCGCGCTGCTGGCTCGTTGCTGGATCGCCTGAACATCCTCGTCCAGCAATAATCGCCGATCGCGCAGTTCCCGAGCGGCCCGCGCGACTTGATCCAGATAATCTTGCTTGGTGGGATAGCGTTCGAGGATCGATGGACGCGGGTCCCCCGCATCAGCACGCTCGTCGTCGGTGACGGGGAAGTGGAAGTAGGCGCCGATGAATCGTGACAGCATCCCTTCGCCACCGTGAGCCGCCGCACGCAGGTTCCAGCCGGTATAGGTCGCCAGCGGCACTTCGATTTCAGGGAGACGGATGCCCGCGATGGCGTTTCCGTCGCCGTCGACCGCCGGGACCAGTGCCCCGTACGGCGCGCCGACGATTGGCGGTACGTGGTCGGCGATCCCTTCGGTCCAGTAACGCTGTCCGGCGTCCAGTCGTCGAGGTTGATTCATCACCTGCGGGGTTTCGACGTCGGGAATCGCGGGGAAAATCGAGCGGTAGGAGGGCAGATCGACCAGCGTTCCATCAGCGATTTCGGGGTACGCGCTGGGCGGCGGTTGCTCGCCGCGACTGACCCAGCGATCCAGCGCGACCAGAAGGGCTCGCAAAACGGGACGGTGGTCGAGGATATTCCGCGGGTACTGGTAGATCCCCGGCGAGGTCGAACCGGAGACGACGTGCTGAGCGCCGGAGATGAAGTAGATGCGCACATCCGGATCCAGGGGCAGATCCACCTTGCCCGCCACGTCGGTATGCAGCAGCGATGCCGAGCGACTCCAGTATTCGGCCGATGTCTGCGTGAAAAAGATCTTCGGGACCGGTCCGCGCGCCCGAGCGCGACGGAGCATATCCCCTTCTTCACCCGTCTCGGGATCGGTTTGGGGTACCGAGGTGAACGGGAACACGTCGGTGGGATACAGGTTCTCTTCGAACTGGGACGTGTAGCGAGTCGTCTGGGCGAAGCGATGGTTGAAGGAACCCTTCCCGGCGCCAGCCACGTGCGGCATGGCCCCGTCGAAGACCGCTCGCCCGTGCGAGTCGGTATTGAAACCTTCGTAGATGTAGTGGTGAATGAATCGACCCGACTGCGAGATGCCGAAGACGTAAGCGTACTCGATCGCGTCGGCCAGAGGATTCGCCCAACCGTGGGAATCTTCGGCCGCATAGCGGAAAAACGACACCGCGTCGCGGACCGCCGCGAACCCCAGTCCGGTGACTCGAGGGTTCTTGGCTGTGTAGATCAGTTCGTAGATCCAGCCGGGTCGGAATCCGTCCTTCAAATACACGTGCCGAGGGTCCGCAACCAGCTTGTCCTGTTCCCATCGCCCGAACGACCATCGGTCCCGAGGGATCTCGATCGCTGGCTCCGATCGATTGGGGCGCACGGTCAACGTCGCATCGGCATTGTCCAGGCTGACACTGGGATAGATGTCCGAGTTGCCCCAATAGAATGGCTGGCTTTGCACCGGGTTGTCGACGATGATCTCGGCGTACATTCGGCCCGTGATCGTCTGGCCGTCCTGCTTGGCGATCGGCAAGCCCATGACCAGACGATTCCCGCCGGGCAGGACATCGCCGTTCCAACCACACCAGAGGATCGCATAACCCTGCCGCATCAGGAACCCGTTGCCGGCATCGGCCAGGCTCTGCGGGTTGTTGCCCCCTCGGTTGTTAAAGGCGCCCAGCATCAACTTGTTGCCGCGGTTGTTGATCCCCTTCACCAACCGCCCGTTGCCTTTCTGTGGATCGACTGGGATCAGCAGATCAAAGTCACTCCAAAACTCGACCCGTCCGCGCTCGTTTCGCGGCGCCAGATGCAGATCGATGATCCGATCATTGGCAGCATGTTCCGGATCGACCTCGAAATGCAAACGGCCTTGAATCCGTTCGTACGGCCCGGTTTCGCCAAAGGCGTGTCCATCGGCAAAGACTTGGCGCTGATCGATTTGCACGCTTACGACCTCGGCATGACCGGGGCACGCCGCCCAGACGAACAGTCCCAGAATCACGACGGTGACCGCTGCATTGCGGCGGATACTTTTCATCATTCTTTCTCCCAATCCGATGGCAAGGCCTTACAGCAGAAAGGCGGTGTTTGGCCGACGATCCTGATTGAAGGCGGTAACAAAACGGTTCGGTGCGGGACAACGGTTCGGCGCGGGTCTCCGACCCAGCCGAAACCGCCGACCGAAGGTCTCCCTGGCCCGTTTCGTTACGGCCTCTTCGCTGATCGTACGAAGTATTGGCTGCGATGGGAACCACCTGCGCTTTCACGGATAAGCACCCGGCCAGATTCTTCTTGGTGGAATCCGCCGAAAGGGGTCGGGTGCTTACCAGGGGAATCACGTCCAAATCAGGATGCCGCCAGGCATCGGCGACGGCGGAACGCAGGTGATCGAGCCGTTTCCGATCGTCGGGATCAATGCTGTTTCGGCCCGAATTCACGCGCGACGGCCGAAACGCGCCAGGCGAACGATCTTGGCCGTGCGGCCTTTGCCGATCACCACGCGTTTCCAATTCGCCGACAAGGCCACGTCGGCTCCCGCGAATTCGCGAATGAACCGGCCGCGCGTCGTCGCGGGGGTGTCGGGGGGCGGCGTCCGCATGGCGCGTTCGATGTCGGACGGCTCCACCAGACGTTCCACGGCGCCGGTGCTGGCCAATACGGAAAAGTAGCCTTCGTCCGACAACTCGTGGTAGCGGATGTCAATCTTCTTCTGCACCGCCCAATCCGTTGGACGACCGGCGCGCTGCAGCAGGAATCGCTTGGTGACCCAGTCCAGCGTGCCTACCAACTGTTCCGGATCGTGTTCCAAAGCATCCAAGGCGTCGCGCCATCGTTGCAGCACCACAGCGGCTTCGTCGGTCGGACGCGGGTGTTCGGCTACAAAACGGCTGCATGCGTCCAGATAGAATCGTTGGACCTCGATCGCTGTTCCACGGCGTCCATCGACCAAGGTGACGCGCTGCTGCAATTGCGGATCTCGACAAATGCGATGCAAGCTGCGGATCGGACCGCGAATCCGGGGCGCGTCCGCCAGATAACCGGCTTCGATTGCGTCCAGAACCAGCAGCGTCGTGCCGACCCGCAAAAACTCGGCCGCTTCGCACATGTTGGAATCGCCCAGCCCGATCTGCAACCGCTGTTGCGAGTCGAACATGGTGGCATAGTCGGTGGGCGCGTGCAACGATTCCAGAGACAACGTCTTGAAGAAGTGCCCAAAGTTGAAGATCGGTCGATCCCAGAGATACCCGCCGAAACCCACCACACAGTTAATCGCCGGAGCCTTGTCAGCCAGTTGAAATCGGCCCGTACGATCGACCATGCCCGCCCCGCCCAGCACGCTTCGAGTTACGAGAAATGCCAACGCTTGGCGTCGAATCCTTCGAAACGCAAACAGCCGAGCCAGGATCAGCAGACCCAAGGCCAGCGGGGCGCCGGCTAGCCGAGCTGCCCAGATCACGACTCCTTCCAGCCAGCCGGGTAATGGCGCACCCGTCTCGCGACCTTCGACCAAGTCGCGGCCGAAAAGGGCCAACGCGATCGACTCGTGTCTTAACGGCAGCAGGCGGAGCATCAAATACGCGGTCCCTGCCAGAAGCAAATAGATCAGCATGCCGATGATCACGACAACCAAGCTGAGCCACGTTAATACCACCAACGGTAGCAGCAATGCCAGACCAAGCCGCCACATCAGCAGTCCGGCCGCTTTCGCGACGGTCGCTTGGTAGTTTTCCTGAGCCCCGTAGACGTTGTCGCGGCTGTCGCGGCAGTTCTTGATCAACAAGAAGTCGCCCGGAACATCCGCTTCCGACGCTGCTTCGGCGACCAGCCGATCCTGCGCTCTCTGATACAATAACACTTGCCCAGGCCCCCGACACTCGGGGGTTGCACCCTCGATCAATCCACCATCCGAAGCGATTCTTTCGGTTTCAAACCAAAACGCACCACCTGTGGCGGTGAACACGCCTTCCTTGAAATGACCGGCTCGGACGAGGGGGACGCGCAGGCGTAAGGCCTGGACCAGTTGGCGGTAGAGCAGAAATCTGGACGGACGAATCGCAGAAAAAGAGGCCGACTGGAAACGGATCGCATACTCCGTTTCCAGGCCGACCAAACGATCGAAAATTTCTTTCAAGCCTACCCCTATTCCCCGCCATGTGGGGTGACGGACTCTTCCAAATAGGCCTCTGGATCTTGGCGGCTATCTTCTCGGATCTGTTGGATCGCTTCCTCCATCGGCACCGTCTGCGGACGTCGCGGGGCGGGAATCGATTGTTCTGGAATCAAAACCAGTTTGTCTGCCATGGCTATCCACTCCTGAAATGAAATGCGGTCCGGCCCGAGATCTCGGGGCTCCTGCTTCCATCATAACGAACAATACGGGGCTTGCAAGTTCCTTGTAGGCCAATCTTTTCCGAGGAAAGTCAACAAAGATTCGTTCAGTGATTCACGTCATCGATTTCACGCGGATTTGGCCAGTTCTCCGCTGTGGGCACGGATTTTTCGGATCGCTTGGGCGATCTGGTCCATGGCCCTGCGGTCCGCCAGCAGCAATGTTTGGGACAGCGCCACCGTCTTGGCACAGACCTGACGGTTGCCGGTCAATTCTTGGAAGCTGTCGCGATAGTCTTTCAGGCGTTTCGGGCCGAACAGCCGCTGGTAACCGCGGGATGCGATGGCCTCGTCCAACATGCCGTCGAAGTATTGTTCGCCATATACCGTGCTGCTGGGAATCCCCTCGGCTCGCAACGCCCGCATGAATCCGACTCGTGACAACCCGTTGAAGTGCTCCGAATCGTATCGCATCGGGAACAGATGCCAAACAGCTCGGCTGTTCTCGGGCACGCGTGCCGGGGTGATCCCGGGGATCTCGGCCAATTGCGCGCTCAGATAATCGGCATTGGCCTGACGGACCCGGGTCTCCTGGACCAGCTTTTCGATCTGTGGCAACAACATCGCCGCTTGGAAGTGCTGGATGCGGAAATTGCTGCCTCGGGTAAAGCACCCGCGACCTTGAAAGGTCCCGGTGGCTCGACCACAGTTGTGGAAGGCGTGGCAACGGTCGATCAGATCGTCGCGGTTGCCGGTCACCGCGCCGCCTTCGCCCGAGGGGATGTGCTTGGAATTCTGGAAACTGAAGCATCCCAGATCGGCCAGCGTCCCGCACTTCTTGCCCCGGTACTCGGCCAACCAAGCTTGGCAGGCATCCTCGACAACCGCCAGATCATGCTTTTTTGCGATGGCGTTGATCGGGTCCATGTCGCAGGGCAAGCCGAAGATGTGGACAGGCAGGATCGCACGCGTCCGATCGGTGATGCGGCTCTCGATCGACGCCGGATCGATGTTCCAGGTGGTAGGATCGGTGTCGGCGAAAACGGGCAGCGCCTTGTTGATCAAAATGGCGTTGTACGTTGCATTGAACGTGTAGGGCGATACGATGACCTCGTCGCCCGCGTCGACCCCGACGACGTACAGGCTGGTGATCAGGGCCGTCGTACCGCTGGCGGTCGCCAGGCAGCGGCGAGCGCCCAACAGATTGGCCCAGGCCGTTTCGAAGTGGGCGATATGTCCTGAACCATCTCCCCGGAACCAACGCCCACTGCGCAGAATCTTCAAGATCTCCGGTTCCCAGGACTCATCCCACTGGGGCCACGACGGCCAATTTCCGGTCCACGCGGGGCGACCTCCCAGGACGGCCGGTTTGTCAGTAACGTAGGTGCTGGCGCTCCGGGCGGTCTTTGACCCCTGCAAACTCCAGAAGGCGGAGCCCGCTGCAGCAGCCTGCATAAAACCGCGTCGTGACAATGAATCGCTCATCTCCCGTTCTCCCGTGCTTCTGGAATCATCGAATGGGTTGTGTCCAGCGAGGCTCAGACGCCTTTTCAGACAACGCCTATTGTAGCGCGAATAGGGCCTCAATGCGATGATCCCCGGTTTCGAGGTTTTTGAAAGAATGGGACTGGCTCCGAGCACAGACTGCGAAAACCATGGAAAGACAGGGGTTACCAGGTGTCTGTCCCGATTTCTTGACAACCTTCTTTCCCCGGTTCCTCGATGTTTGATACCCTGGAGGATCGCATTCGCCCGACGGAGTCCAAGCGGATGCCCGATTTCAATGCTCACCGGAAAAGAGAAGATGACCGAATACTATTCCACCGTCCTTTTCGTATGCACCGGCAACTACTACCGCAGTCGGTTCTGCGAGCATCTGTTCAATGTGTTGGCAAAACGCCGTCAACTCCGATGGCTTGCCGCCTCGCGCGGCCTGCAAACCTGGCTGGCCGACGGCTATGGACCGATCTCCGAAATGGCTGTCCAGCGATTGGAGGAATTGGGCATCCCCATCAACGGCGGTGCTCGATTTCCGATGCCCTTGACGGAATCGGACCTGCAGGCGGCGGGGGTCGTCGTGGCTTTGAAGGAATCCGAGCATCGCGCCATGATGGCCGAACAGTTCCCCGCATGGACCGATCGCGTGGAATATTGGCACGTGGACGATATCGACTGTGCCGGCCCCGACCAGGCGTTGCCGGTGTGCGAAGCGTATTTGGAAATGCTGGTAGAGCGGTTGGAGCAACCATGAGCCGGTTCCGGACGAAATGGTCACGCCTCCTGGTTTGGCGAGCCCTCTTTTGCGGGCCGGTACCGAAGCAGGTAGACGAGGGCCGCAAAGTCATAGACGGCGTGCGTGACAATCGGGGCCAACAGATTTTCCGTCATCAGCAGTACCACGCCCAAGTACAGACCCATGCCGCCAGCCAGAACCGCATACGCATGGGACACCCAGTGGCACATGCCGAATACCGCCGAGGCGACGATCAGCCCGATCACCACGCCTCGAGTGCCCGGAAGCCAATCGATCAGTCCGGCCTGAAGCAAACCGCGAAAAAGCATCTCTTCGCCCAACCCGGCCGCCAGCGAAATCAGCACCATGTCACCGATCGACCAATGCCGAATCATCGGCAGCAGGCGCTGATCGACCGTTTGTTGCAACGATCTCCAAGGACCGAACGGACAGCGATCGATCACCAGCAGCAGCAAGATCATCGGGATTGCCGCCAGCACCCCCCAACCGACCGCCACCAGTTGCTCGAACCACCGATCGGCCGCGAAAGAAACGCCGGGAAGCGGCCAACGGCCGAAAAACCAACCCAAAAAGGCAGCCAAAACGACCAAGCCTGTCTCGAAGGCGATCGCCACAGGTGCACGGATTTGGCCCGAAGTCGTCATCGGCAGGGTGATGTTCAGGTGAAACGGCTCGATCATTCTACGCGGTTTGCATGCGGCGAATTGTCCAGGTCAACGCCGCCAATTGCAAGGATGCCTCGTACCGGTCAGCACCCGACCAAGTATTTCTTGGTGGAATCGGGCGGAAGGAGGGCGGGAGTCGTTTTTCGGGTGACCGGGTGCTTATTTTCGGTCAGGCCGAACGACCATTTGACAGGCGGCATTCTGTCAGTAGAATACAGAGACGCGAAGAGCGTCCTGCGATTGCTGCAGGATCGCACAAGCCGGTTCTGGCCATGCCCATCCGGGCGATTGGCTCGCTTTCGCCGCTTGTTCGCATGGTCAACTATTTTCCCACCATAAGTGCGAGAGCGTATCGATGAACAGTCTGATGTTTGCTTGGGTGACCCCTGGTCCGATGGAAATGCTGATCGTTCTAGCGATCTTTTTACTTCTTTTTGGAGGAAGACAGCTTCCCAGCTTGATGCGAAATCTGGGTGCCAGTGCTCGTGAGTTCAAGAAGGGAGTCTCGGGAATGGAAGAAGAGCTGGATGAAGCGACTCGGTCGATCAATGACGACAAGTCGGAGTGAAAGATCGGGTCTGATTTGGATGAACGGGCTTAGCTGAACGGCGGCTGAATTGCGGCTTGACGACCGGAGTTCTTCCGGAACCGAGTCTCTGCCATCCAGCTAAATCGGTGCATCTGGAACTACGCATTTCTCGGGGATATCGCTGGGGGATCTTCATGTTTGGTTTGGGAATGCAGGAATTGGTGATCATCGGCATCGTCGCCATTCTGCTGTTCGGGAAGCGTCTGCCGGAAGTGGCGCGGACGTGGGGAAAACATTATGCCGAATTTCGCCGGAGTCTCTCGGACATCCAGTCGCAGATGGACATGTCCGACATCTATTCGTCTCGACCATCTTCGCCGTCTTACACCAAATCGTCCTCCGCACCGTCGGATGACGAGGATGATTACGATGTGGCGACGGCCCCGAAGTTCGAGCCGCCACCGCGGGAACCGCAGAAAGAACCTTCCGCCGATTCTGCGTGAAGGTGCTGTCGATGAGCTGGGAACTGCCTGAGTCGTGGTCGCGAGTGTTGGACCAGGAGTGTTGCCAGCCGTATTTCGAGCAGCTCCGGCGGTTTGTCGACGCCCAGCGGCAACGGCACCAGGTTTTTCCGGCAGCCGAGGACACGTTTCGCGCCTTGGAATGGACGTCTTACGACCGGGTGCGGGTCGTGCTGTTGGGACAAGATCCCTATCACGATCAAGGCCAAGCCCATGGTCTGTGCTTCTCGGTCCCGCCGGGCGTTCGGCTGCCGCCATCGCTCGCGAACATTTTTCGCGAGCTTCACGACGATCTTGGATGCGAAGTTCCGGGACACGGATGCCTGACCGCATGGGCGCGGCAGGGAGTCTTGCTGTTGAACACGGTGTTGACCGTGCGAAGTCATCAGCCGCATTCGCATCGGGGGCAAGGTTGGGAGAGGTTCACCGATGCAGTGATCCGGGCGGTGAACCGGGCGCCGAAGCCCGTCGTCTTCATGCTTTGGGGTGGGCCCGCGCGGAAAAAGGCGGCTTTGATCGACGTCGACCGCCACGCGATCGTCCAGACCGCTCATCCGTCTCCTTTGTCCGCTCGCCGAGGATTCTTCGGCAGCAAGCCTTTTTCGGCGGCCAACCGGGCATTACAAGAAAGGGGCCAACCGCCCATCGATTGGCGGCTGGCCCCGGATGTCAGGTCAGTCAAATGAGCCGGTCAGCGGCCTCCTTCGGCCCAACTGTTGACACCGGTCGAATCGCTCTGGCTCTCGGAAATCGCATCGGTGATGGTGGACCAATCGAGGCGTGGCGGGGACCATTGACTCTGCGACGTTCGACCAGCTCGTTTATCCCGCTGGCGAACAGACCACTTTTCTTGAATCTTGGCACACGCCTTTTCAATCTCTTCGGCCGAAGGCTTATACGCGCCTCGATGACCATTCGATTTTTTGTCACTCGTCTTCATCGCCTTGTCCTCCTCATGACAATCGGCAGCCAACGAAAAAAATCAGTTGGCGTCTTCTTAACAAGCTGCCGAATCTCGATCCGACAGCGTTTCAATTCTTCGGGTCGGTAGGCAAACGACAAGACACAAAGTATTATACCATATGTTTGAAAATAATACCACTTCCAAACGTAGGGAGAACGTAAAGTGCAAAAGGCAAACATTCGCATCTTCAGGTCGTTATTGATGGGCATCTTGATCGCGCTGGGTGCGGGGGCCGGGGCGGATCAGCCGAAAGTCGTCGAGCCATTTAATGGCGTGGATTTGACGGGATGGAGGTTGACACGTGAATCGGGCAGCCAATGGGTGGTGGGGCAGGCCGTGATCTGTACCGAACGGCCTCGTGAATTGGTGGTCAGCCCGGCCGCCGAGGGCGAAGCCCAGCTAGTCAATGCAGGCCGTGGCGGTGTAAACATTTTTACCGCCGACGAGTTCGGCGATTGCCTGCTGACGATCGAAGTCATGGTGCCCCAAGGCTCGAATTCCGGAATCTACATGATGGGCAATTACGAGGTCCAGGTATTGGACAGTTGGGGACGAGAATCGATCGGTCCGGGTGATATGGGGGGTTTGTACGGGGCCGCAACGCCCCTGGTGAACGCGTCGAAGGCGCCCGGCGAATGGCAGAAGTTCGTCATCGATTTTCAGGCGCCCCGTTTCGTCGATGGCAAGAAAGTACGCAATGCGACCTTCAAGAAGGTCGTGCTGAACGGAAAGGTCATCCACGAAAATGTCCAGATGAAGGGGCCAACGGGCGGTAACCTGGGACGCGGCGAGCAACCGACGGGCCCCTTGATGTTCCAGGGCGATCATGGTCCCGTGGCGTTCCGCAACATCCGGATCGTTCCGAAGAATTGAGGCTCGTCGGCTGGGGTCGATCACGACGGCGCGATGGTTGTCGATGGAGTGGTCATGTTGGCAGTGGGAAGATGGATGGGCGGGCTCTGGTAGACCGGCAAGCGGATGGTGAATGCGGTGCCCATGCCGACGGTGCTCTCTACGCGGATGCGGCCGCGATGCGATTCGATGATGTGCCGACAGGCACTCAACCCCAGTCCGGTGCCGCCTTTGCCGCTGGAATCCGGACCTTGCTTCGTACTGTAGAAAGGTTCGAAAATCCGAGGCAGTTTTTCCGCAGGAATGCCGCAACCGGTGTCGCGGATCGTTAGATCGACGGTGGCGTCGTCCTCCGAGTGCGTCAGGCGAATGACCAGTCGCCCCCCGTCCAGCATGGCTTGGCGAGCATTGATCAGCAGATTCAAAATCACCTGCTGGATTTGGTTTCCTACGGCGCAGGCATCAGGCACGCAGTCCAGGTGCGTTTCGACGCTGATTCGATGTTTCAGCAACTCGCGCTCAAGCAACACCAGCGATTCTTCGACCAACTTTGCCAGATCCGTGGGCTCGAACGATTCCGATCGGTTGCGAGCCATGCCCAGCACGGAATTGGTAATCTTCGCGGCTCGTTCGGCTGCTGCCAGCACTTTCTGGAAGGCCTTGTCCCGCGTGGCTTCATCTTTGTGACGGAGCCCCATTTTGGCATAGTTCAAAATCGTCATCAGCACGTTGTTGAACTCGTGTGTCGTCGTGCTGACCAGCTCGCCTAACGCCGTCAATCGTTGAGCCTGGATCAGCTTTTGTTGGACGATGGCCAGTTGCTGTTCGGCCGTCAATGCTTCCTGGTCGCCTCGGGTCGTCATCAAGCTTCCTCGGTCTTCTTTGCCGCCATCGCTAGACTCGGTCGTTCATTACCATTTTGACTCGTTTACCCGGTCGCTAATGAACTTCGCGTCTTGCCGATTCGACTTGCCTTAACTCGTTACCTGAAAGGTCCTTACGTGTTTTTATGGTATCGACGGATTGAACTGGGCAACTCAAGCAGAAGCCGTTATAATCCGTTTCGGCCTTTGGGAAGCAGCCACGGACTTTGGCAAATGGATAAGCTGGGATGCATACCGTTGAATTACTTGAACATGCGCTTTCGGTAGCCGAACAACTGGGCTATCGAGTGCGTCAGGAATGGCTTGGTGGAACGGGCGGTGGTGCTTGCGAATTCGCAAGCCAGAAGTGGATCTTTGTGGATCTGGCGTTGAATTCGGTCGAGCAACTGCAGCAGGTGCGGGACGCGTTGAGGAGTGATCCGGGCGTGTACACGCTGGATCTTTCTCCCGCGATGCGACGACTGCTGGACGTTCGCCAAGCCGCATAGAACCTGCAAGGAACCCGTGAGCGGAATGGCGCTAGCCACCGGCCTGATAACCAGCGGAATGGCGCTAGCCACCGGTCCGATAACCAGCGGAATGGCGCTAGCCACCGGTCCGATAACCAGCGGAATGGCGCTAGCCACCGGTCCGATAACCGACGAAGAACGGCGGCTAGCGCCGTGCCGCTCACCAGAACAGCGGCTAGCGCCGTGCCGCTCACCAGAAAACCCGACAGTCATTCGTTTGCCGGTCCTTAGGTGGCGTGCTGCCGGATCGGAAAGAAAGAACGTACGATGAAGATTCACGTTGTTGTGACGGGGCGTAACTACCACACGACATCCCCCCTGCCGGAAGAGATCGATTTAGAGCCCTCGCAGGGCGTCGACGACGCATTAGCCGTGTTGGCAAAGCATCTTCCGGATGACCAGCGTTTTCCCGACAGTTGCTTGTTGGTGGTCTCCGGGCAACATCTGGGTACGATTTCCGAGCACCGATCGTGCGAGCTGCGCGACGGCGATGAATTGGCGTTGATCGCGCCGGTGGCCGGTGGGTGCTAGCACATTGAGTCAGAAAAAGGAGATGGCAACCGCAAGAATCGCGTCTCACCCCATCGGTCGAAGCATCGATGGCGTATGAGGGATCGAATCGGTCGCCAGTACAAGGATGTACGTCGACTCGCCATGCCGTTGGAAGTTCATCACGCTGGTGATCCTCTTGCTAGCAGCGGACCTCTCCGCAGCTTCGGACCCGGCCACCGAAGCGTATCAGACGGCGGAAGAACTGGTCGCCGCCCAACGTTGGGACCGGGCCGACGCGACCCTTCGAGACTTGATCCAACGCTACCCGGAACATGAACAGGCCGCCCGTGCTTGGCTTCTGTTGGCCGAGGTGCAGATTCAGACGAAGGACTATCCGGCCGCCCGCCGGACGTGCCTGGAATTCGTGACGCGTTTCCCCGAACATCGATCGGCCAACCGTGCCGTTTTTCGCGCGGCCGAGGCTGCGAAACTGGCAGGATGGGCGGATCAGGCCCGGGAGGAATTCGAGCAGTTTCACGATCGATTTCCAGACGATCAGCTCAACGCTTTCGTCCTGTATCATTTGGGCGAATTGGCGATGGCGGAAGGCGATTGGGTGAAGGCGCGTCATTGGCTACAAGTGGGGCTGCGAGCTTTTCCGGATGGTCCCTTGCATCATGAAACACGTTTCCTGTTGGGCCGCTGTCTGGAGAGCCAGGGCGAAGTCGATGCGGCTCGGCACCAATACCGGCTCTTGGTCCAAAGCGGCGGACGCATGGCCGAACAGGCGCAGATCCAATTGGGCAATTCGTATTACATTCGGGGCCGATACGAAGAAGCTGCGGTGGAATTCCAGCAGGCGATCCGGCTCTTTCCAGATGGATCGCGTACGCCTCAAGCCCGCTATTGGCTGGGCATGTGTCACGTGGCTCAGCAGCGTTGGGCGAAGGCGATCGAGACCTTCAGCGATTGCATCGCCGACCATTCGGAACACGAACTCGCCTCCGCCATGGCGTTTTGGTTGGCCGAGGCCTACCGGCAACTCGGCGATGCGGAAGCCGCCCAGTCCTGGTACCAGCGGACCGTGACCGATTGGCCAACCAGTGCTTGGGCCGACGATAGCTTGCTGGCCTTGATCCAGGCCGCCTTTGCAGCAGGCGATGACGACAGCGTTCTGGCGCATGCCGAGCATTTCGAGCGGGACCATCGTTCGAGCCCCCTGCGAGCCCGCGTTCGACAACTGGTCGGTCGCTCGTGGTTCCGGCAGGAGCGATTGGACGAGGCCGTACGGGTGCTGAGCGAAATCGTCGAGGATGCCGCTCCGGGCGGCGATCGGGAAATCGGCCAAGTCCCCGTGGAAACTCCCGCGTCGTTGGCGATCGAGCAGCAGACTCTGTACTACCTGGCTCAAGCCCACCTGAAAAACCAGCAACCGCAGGAAGCCTTGCAAGTCCTGGACAGAATCAACCCGCAGACGGCTTCGTCCGATACGCAACGCGGGGCTGCCGTGGCTCGTGCCGTCGCCCTGATAGAACTGGGCCAATTTTCCGAAGCCATCGAACTGCTGGAGCCGATGCTGGTCGATCCCCCGTCGCCGGAAGATGCGGATACGTACCGCCTGCATCTGGTGGTGGCCCACGCGCGGCTGGACCAACTGGACCAAGCAATGGATTGGGCAAACGCGACTTTGGAAGCTCGCTCGCGACACCCGTTGGTTTGGCAAGCGATCCATGCTCTGGCCGAAGCGGCCTATCGCGCGTCTCGTTACGACATCGCAGAGCGATACTTCCGCGAATTGACAGATGACCGGACTCCCGATGCTTATCAGGCTGCTGCGTGGTCCGGAATCGGCTGGTGCCATTACCAGCAGGGCGACATGCATGCTGCCGCCGAGGCCTTTGGTCGAGTGGTGGACCAGCACCCGAACCATTCTTTGGCGGGGGAATCGCTGTGGATGCAAGCCAAGGCATGGCAGCAATCGGGACGAACGGACGAGGCCCTGGCAGGCTTTCATCGAGTGATCGATGCGCCGGATACGGAGGAGTATCGCGCGGACGCTTTTTTCGAAGCCGCAGGTTTGCTGGAGGCCGAAGGGGATCGCGAAACCGCGTTGCAGTTGCTGAATCGGTTGATCGAACAGCACCCGAGTTTCGACGGTATCGACGCTGCCTTGTACCGTCAGGCATGGCTGCTGAGCGACCTGCAGCGGCCGACCGAGGCGAATCGCGTCTTTCAGAAGATCAGCGACCAGCATCGCTCCAGCCAATACTGGGCGGATGCGACCTATCGAACGGCCGAATACGCTGCGCGCGAACAACGTCTGGCGGATGCGAAGCCTTTGCTGGCCCATCTGGTCCAAGCCGACGACACGGGCCCGGAGATCCTGGTCCATGCGCTGTACCTGCAAGGCCAATTGGCCGCGTCGGCCGGGCGATGGGATCAGGTCGCCCTGCCGTTGGAACGTCTGTTGGCCGAGGCTCCCGATTCCTTGCTGCGACTGCCTGCGAAATATTGGCTGGCCGAAGCACGATTCCAGCAGCGGCAATGGGATCGTGCCGCCGATAGTTATGCCGCACTGGACGACGCGATCCGGACGCATCGCGAACCGTGGATGGCCATGATCCCGCTTCGCCGCAGCCAGATCCTGGTCGAACAACAGCGGTGGGACGAGGCGTATGAGCTGGCCAAATCGATCTCCGAGCGGTTCCCCGGCTTTCGCCAGCAGTACGAGGCCGATTATATCATCGGTCGCTGTTTGGCCATGAAGGCCCGATTCGACGAGGCGCGCCAGTGGTACGAACGCGTCGTCCGATCCGCCGAAGGAGGCCGGACCGAGACGGCCGCCAAAGCGCAATGGATGATCGGCGAGTCGTACCTGCATCAGAAGAACTACGCCCAAGCCATCCGCGCCTATCAGCGCGTGGAAGACCTGTTCGACTTTCCCGATTGGCAGGCCGCGGCGGTGTTGCAAGCCGGAAAGTGCTACGAATTGCAAGGCGAGCACGACGAGGCCGTGGTGGCCTTTACCCGTATCGTGCGACTCTATCCCGACTCGGCCTTCGTTCGCGAAGCGTCGCAGCGATTGCGGCGTTATCGCCCTGACGCCGACCAGAGGCCCGACTCGTAAACTGCCACTCCGATCCGATGACAAAACCATCAAGGATGATGACGATGAATCAACACTCGCAATCGAACGGCTGCTGTCGCCAGCCGAAGACTCATGCCGCCGAAGTAAAGTGGTTCACGGGTTTCAATCGTAAGATGCGAGCACGGTGGGCGTATCTTCGTAGGTTGGGACTCTGTCCCGACCGGGTCGGGTCGGAGACCCAACCTACGTCGGTTGCGGCCGGAGTTCGCGTTGGGATTTGCGCACTATTGCTGGTCGGGCTGGTTCTTAGCAGTTCTTACGCCCATGCTCAGCCGCCCGAACCGCCCTCATTTCCGGCGATCGAGCCCGTAAGTTTTCCCGATGCCGGATTGCCCGAACACACGATCCCGACACAGAATCTGTTGCAAGTGATCCGCGACGGTGGTCCGCTGATGCTGCCGATCGGCATCTGTTCGTTCATCCTGATGGTCTTCATCTTCGAACGATCGATCAGCTTGCGGAAGGGGCGAGTCATCCCGAGGCCGTTTGTCAAACGCTTTTTGCAGCAGATCCGCGATGGAGAGCTGGATCGCGAGACCGCGTTGGAGTTGTGCGAGCGGAATCGGAGCCCGGTATCCGAGATCTTTGCAGCCGCCGTGCGCAAATGGGGACGCCCGTCGGTCGAGGTCGAACAGGCGATCATCGACGCGGGCGAACGAGTGACCAACAGTCTGCGCCGGTACTTGCGAGTGCTGAACGGCGTATCCACGATCAGCCCGCTGTTGGGCATGTTAGGGACCGTGCTGGGGATGATCCGCGCCTTTAATGCCATCGCGACGGCCGATGCGATGGGCAACCCCGAGATGTTGGCGGGCGGAATCAGTCAAGCATTGATCACGACCGCTGCGGGGCTGAGCGTTGCGATTCCGGCGCTGATCGCCTACTTGTACTTCTCCGGACGAGTCGACCAGTTGATCATGACGCTGGACGAATTGGGCCAACGCTTGGTCGTCGCGGTCGCAGGCGATATCCCGATCGGTCGCTCCGAAGGCGATCGGACCGGAGGCAAATCGGATCGGCGTCGACCGGCGGCGTGAGCCGTGACACGAGCTGCGGACCAAACGTCAGGGTGCATGGATGACGAGGAACCACGAATGCCGCTGAAAACCAATTTCGACGAACAGCCGTCGATGAATCTGACGCCCATGATCGACATCGTATTCTTGCTGATCATCTTCTTCATGGTGGGAACGCGATTCGTCGAGATCGAGCGTAATATCGCGGTCCAGGTCCCCGCGGTGAGCGATGCACAAGCGCTCAGCCCGCCGCCGGAACGTAGGGTGATCAATGTGTACCGGGACGGGAAGATCTCATTGGACCGCCACCCGGTGACGCTGGATAAGCTGATCTCGGAATTGTCCATCGGCCGACAACAGTATGAGGAGTTGGGAGTCGTCGTTCGAGGCGACGCGGAGGGGCCGTTCCAGAATATCGCCAACGTCCTGAACGCATGTCGCCAAGCCGGGATCGCCGAGATGGGGATCTCCGTTCGCATGGCCAGCCACCAATGATGCCATCGGCTGGCGCGAGGCGAGCCGGAGCAGCCTGTGCCGCGACCGCGCCGATTTCGTTCGAGTGAGATGATGGAAACAGGGTTCGACAATCTGGTCCAGCAAGCAACGGCGGCTGCCAAGCCGGGCGAGCAGATGATCTGGCTGCTGGTCGGCGCCGCCGCGCTGGGGCTTGCCCTGCTGGTGCTTATGCGAACCAAGTGGGGGCAAGCCAGGCCGCTGTCGGTGTGCATGGTGATGTCGATCCTGGCTCATCTGCTGCTGATGGTCTACGCCTACTGCTTTCAGACCTTCGTCGCCGTTCCCCAAGCGGGTCGCGAACAGATCGTCCAGGTGAATCTGCTGCCCGACTTCGAAGACCCGCCACCCCCGGTTGAAACACCGCCCGAGGAAACACCGCCGGAGGAGACGCCGGACGTTGAAACGCCGCCCGATGATTTGCCGCCCACCGAGGCACCGCTCAGCCAAGCATCGCTTGCCGAAGCGCCCTCGATCGACCCACACTCCTCAGAAGAAACGCAACCCGACAGCCCGAAGCCGTGGGACGACTTTGCGACGCACCCACCCGAAATGCCGCCCGTTCCGCTCGCGCCAGCGCCAATGCCCATCGCCCCGCTGCCCGCCGAGCGTGATTTGGCAGAGTCCCCGGCGCCGATGGCCGTGAACGATGGGGAAGCAACCTCGGCATCACCGGACCCGCCCGGGTTACCGGATTTGGCCGACTTGGTGGACGATACGCTCGACCTTCCGCTGCCGCTGCCGATCGATCCTCTGGCCGCGACACCGCTGCTGCCGGCTCCGTTCACCATGCCCGAAGCCGATGCTCCTCAGCCGCTCGGCGACGAATCGCCGAACGACGTGTCCTCGCCCCCCGATGCGACTTCCCAGTTGGTACGCGTAGACCAATCCTTGGTGCCCAACGAACGGATGCCCGCCGAGTTGCCTCAGGATCTGGTCGCGGGCACAGCCGCCGTCCAACAGATCCCATCGGAGGCCACCGAGCCGGTGGTGCGTTCGACGCCACCCGAGCCACAGGCATTCGCACGTTTGCGAGCGGATGGTCAGCCGATGCCCGACAGGTATCGGAACCGCTTCGCCCGGGACCGTCTGGCCATTGTCCTACGCGGTGGCGGCAGTGAGGAAACCGAGGCCGCCGTCCAGGCAGCACTCGCCTGGCTGGCCGCCAACCAAGACCGCGACGGCCGCTGGAACCCGCGCCGGCACAACGCAGGCCAGGAAACTCACGTCCTGGGCCACGATCGGGGTGGCGCCGGCAGCGACGCCGATACCGGCATCACCGGGCTGGCCATCCTGGCGTTTCTGGGCGCCGGCCAATCGCATCTGGAGGGCGACTATGTCGATACCGTACGGCGCGGGCTGGAATTCCTGCTGCGCAGCCAGGCCCAAGACGGAAACCTGGCCGGTAAATCGCGTCTTTTCGCACGCATGTACTGCCACGGCATGGCCGCGCTGGCGATCAGCGAAGCGTACGCGATGACGGGCGACGACCGGCTACGTCCCGCAGTACAACGCGCGATGCATTACACCACCGCGGCTCAGAATCCCCAGGACGGCGGCTGGAGATACCTGCCCGGCGATTCGGGTGACATGAGTCAATTCGGATGGCAGGTCTTGGCGATTCAAAGCGCCCAATTGGCCGGTGTCTCCGTCCCCGACGCGACACACCGGGGGATGCGACGCTTTCTGGAAAGCTGTTCGACCGGTCGGCATGGGGGCCTGGCCAGCTATCGTCCGCATGGACCACCCACGGCGCCGATGACCGCCGAAGCGCTCTTCTGCCGTGTATTCATGGATGCGCGACGAAGCGACGCGACGATCCAAGAAGCAGTTGAAATGCTGATGCGAGAAACGCCTCAGTTCGGTGAAATTAACCTGTATTACTGGTACTATGCCACCATCGCCCTCTTTCAATTGCAGGACCCGGCTTGGGAGGCTTGGAACCAGCACCTGACGAAGCGCTTGTTGGCCGCTCAGGTGACCAGCGGCCCCGACGCCGGAAGCTGGCCGACTCGGACCGTCTGGGGTGGGTACGGAGGCCGCGTGTACACGACCGCCATGGCAGCGTTATGCCTGGAAGTCTACTACCGGTATTTGCCGGTACTCGAATCTCCGCCGCCCTGATCGCCGTTGCCGACTTTTCCAACTGGCCGACCCGTCGTAAACTAAGGACCGTACGAGAAGTGACCGTCGGGTTCTCATGTGAGCGGCATGGCGCTAGCCTCCGGCTCATGTGAGCGGCAAGGCGCTAGCCTCCGGCCTTCCGTCGCTTCGGAATGCAAACCTTGAAGAATCCGAAGGATAATTTGCAGGAGTTCATTGTTGTGGCCAAAAAGAAAACCGCCGAACGTCCCTCGGAAGATTCACCCTTGACCTTCGAGCAATCGTTGGAACAGCTTGAACAGATCGTGCGCCAATTGGAACAGGGACGATTGGGGCTCAGCGAGTCGCTGGAGGTCTACGGTCAGGGCATCCAGCACCTGAAACAGTGCTATCAGACGCTCGAATCGGCCGAACGAAAAATCGAACTGCTGGCAGGAATCGATGCGCAGGGGAATCCGATCACCCAACCGGTCGATGATGCCGAATTGTCGCTGGACGAAAAAGCCGAAGCCCGCAACGAACGACGGAGCCGTTCACCGAGACGTACCGCTTCATCCGGCGACGAAGAAGGCGCCGGCCAGTTGTTCTGACAAAGCGGACGCCTTCTTCGAACGCGGACACCGCCCCCCGCCATCGATCTACGCGAACACGTCGCTGGTAGCCAACTGGATCACCTTCGGTTGAACCAATCGTTCGAAATCGGCGTAGGCCATTCGAATCAGTTCCGTGTGGGAACCTGCATTGAAAGCGATCTGTTCGTCCTCGGTCAACGACTCGGACACATACACATCCATGTCGTAAAGATTACCGAAAGGCGGCATCGCTCCCACTTCGCAAGCCGGGAACATGTCCTTGAACTCCCGCTCGCTGGCCAACTGGACCTCCGCTGCGCCCAAGGCGTCTCGCAGCAGATCCATGTCGACTCGGAACGAAGCGGGCAACACGGCCATGGCCATTCGGCCATCGACCTTGACCATCACGGTCTTCGCCAACTCCTGACCCGGAACATGGGCCGAAGCCGCGATCTCTTGCGCCGTAAAGGCCGGCGAGTGATGAATCACCACGTACCGGACGTTTTCACGGTCCAAAAATTCTTTCAGTTTTTGCACGGGCATGACTCACTCCTTTCAAACTAGTGACAGGATCGTCATCGACGTATCAACCAAGTCAAACGACAAACGGCGTTTCGTTACCCGGTGCTGATCCATCCTGCAAAATACACCAACCCGACGAAAAATGCAAATCACCCGGCGGCAATCACGCAGAATCCTGAAGTAGCCACGGTCTCCAGGCCGTGGAAACACCGCACTTCGGCAAATGCGGCTGCCAACAGACGAAGCCTGGACGACGCAGTCCAGGGGACATATGCAGAAGCGGCAAACTTGTGTCGCGTTTCGAAACGTCTTATGATGAACGACATGAAGCCGATCACCACCAGCATTTTCACGTTCGAAAAGCTCATCGAAGGCG
Source organism: Planctomycetaceae bacterium (assembly GCA_007121535.1). Taxonomy (GTDB): domain Bacteria; phylum Planctomycetota; class Planctomycetia; order Pirellulales; family Pirellulaceae; genus SKKK01. The sequence continues at coordinate 23,641 of SKKK01000435.1, forward strand.
GGTACGTCTACGTCGATAAGACGGCTCGGCTTTACGACCTGATCAGGCCGCCGTTCGGCGTGTATTTCCTGTCGCGCCCGCGCCGCTTCGGTAAATCGCTGACGATCTCGACCTTGGAAGCCATTTTTCAGGGCCGACGCGAGTTGTTCGAGGGCTTGGCCATCGACGCGACCGACTACGATTGGAAACCGTACCCGGTGATCCGCATCGATCTGGGCGACAAGCAGGCGCGTACGACTGACGAATTGATGGAAGTGCTTTCGTTCACCGTTCGTGAACAAGCCGCCCGGTTTGGCGTGAAAGTGACGGCCAACCTTCCTCATCTGCAGTTCCGCGAGTTGGTCATGACGCTGGGCGGCGGCAAGAAGGTCGTCATCCTGATCGACGAATACGACAAGCCCATCTTGGGCAACATCGAGAACCCGGCCGTTGGCGAGATCTTGCAAGTTTTGAAAGCCTTCTATTCGGTCGTCAAGACGTGCGACGAACAAATCCGTTTCGCCCTGTTGACAGGCGTCAGCAAGTTCAGCCGTGTCTCGGTCTTCTCCGACCTGAACAACCTGGTAGACCTGACGATGGACGCTCGGTACGCCGAGCTGCTGGGTTATACTCAAGACGAACTGGAACAAGACTTCGCCCCGCATATCCAGCACGTGGCCGCCCGGCGGCGCTGGACAACGGGCGAAGTGCTCGACCAAATGCGCGAGTGGTACAACGGCTACCGGTTTTCGAAGGCAGAAACCTGGGTGTACAACCCCGTTTCGGTAGGCCGTTTCCTCGACACGGGCGAGCTTTCCAATTACTGGTTCGAGACGGGTACGCCCAGCTTCTTGATCAAACTGTTAAAGTCGGGCCGATTGACGATACCGGAGATCTCACGCGAGCCGTTGGACGAGTTAGCTTTTTCCGCCTACGAGGTCGAGCGTGTTTCCGCATTACCGCTGCTGTTCCAGACCGGTTACCTGACGATCCGCGAGGTGATTCCCACCACCCGCCGACCGCTTTACCGACTGGACTACCCGAACATGGAGGTGCGCGAGGCGTTCAGCCAATATCTGGTTGAGTCGTACACGAACGTCGAAAAGAGCATCGTTCCTGCGTATCTGCGCCGCGTGATTGCGGCCTTGGAGTCGGGTGACGTGGATCGGGCCATGCAGACGTTGCGGATCTTTTTTGCCGACATCCCGTACGACATTCAGTTAAGCAACGAGAAATATTACCAGACCATCTTCTTCGTCTTGCTGCGTTTGCTGGCGCTGGACGTCGACTGCGAGGTGCGGACCGAAGCGGGACGCATCGACGCCGTGGTGAAGACGGCCACGCGGATCTTCGTATTCGAGTTCAAATTGCAGGGCACGGCGGAAGAAGCACTCCAGCAGATCCACCAGCGCCGCTACCATGAAAAGGTCACCGCCGACGATCGCGAAGTCCTCCTGGTCGGCGCCGCCTTCGACCCCGAAACCCGCAACCTCGAACGCTGGCTGGTCGAGCGTCTGTAGTGGCTGTAGATGTGACCGATGCAGCTTGGAACTCCACAAGCTGACGACTGGACCAGCAGCAAGAAAACCGCGTTTTCTGCTGGCAAGAGTGTTCTGGAAGTCTGGGGTCGAGCGCGTCTCATGACTTTGGTATATTGGCGGCTTCGATATCAGACCATACGAAAAGGTGCTTTCCGTTCGCAGGCGACTCAGAATGGACGTCAGTCTCCAATCCGTCAATTTCGCAGACGCAAGTGGCGCACCGCTTGACGGTTTGGTGTCCGTAACCGGTCCGCTGGATGGATTGTCGCCGGACGAAGCCACCGTGCTCCGGCAGGCCGCGAGCTTTCCAGACGTAACGTTTGTATTTTTTCGCCGATTCTCCGATGGCCGCTCTTCACAGCCGGCTGCCTTCGTTGTCGATAACGAAGACGAACACCTGGACAACCAAACGCTTGCCAGACTTCACAACGACCTATGGATGCACGGTGTGGCCCCGCTGGTGTACGTCACGTGGCCGACTCGAATCGACATCCTGAGTTGTGCCCGTGGGCCGGACTTCTGGCAGGGCGACGACCGTAAGTATCGTCCTGCGGCACAGCTCAACATCGCTTCAACGATCGAATCCGAATTGGCAAAGCGACGCAACTTTTCGGCATTCCGACTCGCCGACGGAACATTTTGGGAGGACCCGGATAACCACTCACTGGCCGATCACGAAAAAGCTGCTCACGAGTCCTTGATTCAAGCGATTGTCGAAACGGATCAGGTTTTGAACGGAGAGAAGAATCCGGTCCAGCGACGTCTGTTGCTCCTGATGGTGCTGATCAAGTACCTGGAGGATCGGAAGGTATTCCCGGGGCCCGGTTGGTTCGGCAGATTCCATAAGGGGGCTCGCAGCTTCTTTGAGGTTCTCAAGAGCGGCGACCCTGACAGCGTGCTCCGACTGTTGCGAACGCTTGAAGAACGCTTCAACGGTGACGTGTTCGCTTTGCCAACAGAGATGAAGCTGACGAAGACGGCGTTGCGTCAATTCGCACAGTTCGTTGAAGCCAGGACGATCGCGCAGCAACGATACCTTTGGGAGCAGTTTTCGTTCTCGCATTTGCCGGTTGAGGTGATCAGCCACCTGTACCAGCGATTCGTCAAAGGCAGTACCGCCGTCTACACGCCGCCGTTTCTCGCGTCGCTATTGCTCGACTATGCTATGCCATACGAGCGGCTAACGGGCAAAGAGCGAGTGCTTGATCCCGCCTGCGGCTCGGGAGTGTTTCTGGTGGGAGCCTATCGACGATTGGTGGCGGTCTATCGAGCAAAGCACAAGGTCGCACCGGGAGTCAGCACGCTCAAGTCGATTCTCAAGAACCAAATCTTCGGCGTAGAGACGGACGCCAATGCGATCGATCTGACGGCATTCAGCTTGGCCCTGGCGGTTTGTGACTCGCTGCAACCGAACGTGATTTGGAAGGAGTTGCGATTCGATCCACTTCGTGGCGATAACCTCATCGAAGCGGACTTCTTCGACACAGGTTATGACGAAGAAGGCACGACACATCTCGGAACCTTCGATGTCGTGGTGGGCAATCCTCCGTTTGAATCGGAGTTTTCCGAAGCAGCCCAACGCGTGAACAATGCCAGGATTCCGATTCGTGGAACAATCCCGGACAAACAGATCGCGTATCTGTTTCTCGATGCGGCAACACAGGCGGTCAGCGCCGATGGCACCGCATGTCTCATTCAGCCATCGGGTTTTCTCTACAACTTAAACTCCCACGCTTTTCGCACTGCCGTAGCAAGAACTGGACGATTGCAGGCCGTCCTTGACTTCACTTCGGTACGGGGATTATACGAGGGAGCAGATCCCAAGACCCTCGCAGTCATCATCGGCAGTGAATCAGATTCGCCCATTTCCCATCTCACCTTTCGGAGAACCTACGAAACAACGCAACGTATCGGTTTCGAGCTGGATCACTACGACAACCATCGTCTGTCTGCCAGCGAAGTGGCAGACAATCCGCGTGTAGCCCGAGTTAACCTCCTCGGCGGCGGACGCCTTGCAGCACTTGCAGCAAGATTCGGTCAGATGCGTACGCTCAGCCAACACGTTTCCGACAAAGCATGGTTGATGGGTGAAGGATTCATCGAAGGGACTACAGGCAAAGGCACGGGGGAGCACTTAACTGGAAAGCCCCTTCTGCCAACCAATGCTCTGACGGTCAACGGCTTTGACCTCGATATGCTCCAGACCGTCACCGCAACCACCTTCTATCGACCGGGACGACCAGCTTTGTTTCAATCACCTCTCGTTCTGATACGTGAACACGACTCCCTGCCAATCGCGTTCTGGAACCAAGGCCCCTTGGCCTATAAGGATAAAGTCATCGGCATACACGCGCCGCCTGGCGAGAGCAGCGAACTCCACAAGTTCTACATCGCATTCCTGAAGCATCGGGAGACACTGAGATTCGCTGTCGCGCTGAACGGCTCGCAAGCTCTTGTCGGCAAGGCTACAGCTTTGTTGAAGAGCGATATCGAAGCGATTCCATTTCCCGACGATGAGACCGAGTTGGATTTCGCGTTTTGGGAAACCGTGCTGGCGGAGGACACGCTTTCGCATTTCGTACAGTTTGTACGACTGGGACAGAAATCGGCGCTGTTGAAGAATCCTGCGGATGAGGAAACGGTCGCCGACTACTCTGCCATGTTCTGTCAAATGCTTGGCAGCATCTACGACAACCTGCGTGCTGACGATCCGGTCTTTCTCAACGGTCTGATCTGCCAACCGTTCTACTTCGGCGACGAGCCAGCAATCCGGTGGCTTGGCCCGGATTGTGAAAAGCAGCTTAAGACTCTCGTGTTCGACAACTCCCGCGCGTCCCTGCGAACGGTTCGCGTGGTTCGATACTACCACGAGAACGTGATCTTCATTGTCAAACCGGATCGATTGAGGTACTGGATCAAATCGACTGCGATTCGCGACGCGGACGATACACTTGTCGACTTACAAAGGCAGGGATACTGATCGTGAACGATCGCATTCAGGGGCGAATCACCAGCGGCCTTGCCCCCGGAACGACGGTACGGAAGACGCTGCAATTCGTGAAGTCGCAATTGCCCGGATGGAGAGATATGCCTGCTCGTCCGCCGGTATCGGGCGAAGAGGAACTGAACGGCCAGCTCTGCAAATATCTGAACGCGGCGGCTCGCCGACAGAACTTCTCGATGGCCTACTTTCATCACGAAGAACGTCAAACTGGGCAGCGCCGAATCGACCTGTCGGCACTTCCGCCCGATCCGGCGGTGATCGAAGGCCGGAGCTACAGTGTCCTCGACCCGTTCCTGGTCCTGGAAGGCAAGCGATTACCACCTCCCAAGCCAGATCGAGAACGCGAGTATGTGACCGGCGAGGATAAGAAGTCTGGTGGGATCCAGCGTTTCAAACTCGGTCTGCACGGAGCACGATTGCGCCACGCCGGCATGATCGGTTACGTGCAACGCGACTCATTTGACGACTGGTTCGCGTCCATCAACGTTTGGATCACTGATTTGGCCGAGTCAACGTCAGAATGGTCGCAGGAGGACTGCCTTTCTGAGTTGACCACCGACACGGCGAATCGCGTGGCAAGCTGCATTTCTGTACACCATCGCGTGGACGCCGTGACTGGGGAAATCCACTTGTCACACCTCTGGGTTGATATGCAGCAGGCCTGTCGCGGAAACGGGAACTGAAGCGAGCCGAATGAAGCGGTATTTACCAAGGCTCAAGCCTGCATCGGTCCGACACACCCAGGCAGCTCTCGACAACGTCCTTGTTCGCCCAGGTTTGACAAAACCGTGCCAGGATCGAAGTCTAGTCAATTTGATTCAGCGTTAACGTTCGAATCGCGCGACTGTGACATCGCATTGACGACAAGCGTGGGCGGGCGTTTAATCCGGCGACTCGGTACTGACCTGCGGTTTCGCAAGGACGTTCGGGGATTGCTGCGTGTGGGGAAGCCGGCCGCCGGAGCGGCCGGGCTGGTAGAGTTACTCTTCTTCGGCTTGGCTGTTGAAGCAATCGAATGCCTTTTCCGCGGCTCGGCCCAGATGCAGCAGGTCGTCGCGGCCGAAGCCGTCGGCGTCCCGCTGAATCAACGAAACCCTTCAAGAGGAACGTGCGCGAAGCTGGCAGTCGGAAAACAACCCGGCTGGCGAGAAGGCAGGCGAAGTGACAGTTTCTCCTGGCACGGGCTTGCGACGGCCGCAACGCCTTCCATTCCGCGAAAGGCATGGACTTGCGATTGCCGAAGGTCAACTCCGCGATTTCGCAGTGGCCAGGATCATCGTCAAGCGGCCTGGAAACGATCTCCATTCCCAAGCATCGCAACTCGCCGGCGCGAAGAACCATCGAGCTGCTTGGGGCGAAAGGCCAACGGCGAAGGATTCGGATCAACGTGCGGATCGTAGAACCCACTCGTAGAACCCACTGGTTGCGGGAATCCGCCGGTACTGGATTTCGTGATCTGCGACGAGTTCCGAACCGTCCGACATCCTGTTGCCCCTGATCAAGGCGCGCTTTCACGCGATCCGATATCGAGTGACCAAACGGCCTGTGCGGAAGGTAGACAGTTCTAGACTTCCGTCCCGTTCCACCTCGACCGACCACAGGAACAACGGGTGGACCAAACGGACGGCAAGTGCAGCCAGCGTCCATGGACGAGCAGCAATCCGGGCGGAAATGGTTCCAGGCTCACGGACAGCTTGGCAACGACCCTCAGCACCACGGTCGGCTCAGCGGTCCAAAGGCTTCGATACGCAGCCCCCCGAGCCGGGCAGGAAGTGTAAATCAGCCTGGCCACTCCGGCTGCCGGCGACTAGCGCCACCGAAAACAGGACGGCTCATGCGGAACCCGGTGGTCTCCGCCAACGCAGCCGGGTGATTGGATGCGGCCGCCCAGCCTCAGCAACTGTTGCCGGCCGGCAGCATGCGCAGTTCCTCGCCTGTTCGTCCGAGCATGCCTGCAAAAATTGTAGCAGTCGTGACGATTTTGTCGATATCGAGCATAATACGATATCCTTCCGCGGGACCCGGATCTCTCAGCCTCTGCAAAAAACCACCTGCAAGAGTGCTTGCGTGGTGAAAGCTCGCGAACAGCCGAGGGGAAGATAATGCATTTTGAACGCTCATCCAGTTCGCCGGGGCGTCCGAGGATCGGCCACCGGTTGCCCATCCTCGCCCGAGTTGCATTCTTCAGCGCTGTAATGGTGCCCCTTTGCGGTTGCACAAGCATGCATCAGTGGTGGGATAATGGCTTCAAGATTGGGCCGGAATACTGCCAGCCGGCAGCCCCCGTTTCCGAGGATTGGATCGACAGCACCGACGTTCGCCTAACGAGCGAATCGCCTGATAACGGTCACTGGTGGGCGGTGTTCGACGATCCGATGCTCGACACTCTGGTTCTCAATGCTTACGGCCAAAATCTGGATCTTCGCACGGCTGGATTTCGCGTGATGGAGGCTCGTGTTCAACGAGCGATCGCGGCTGGCAACCTGCTACCAGAATCACAGCAGGCTTCTGCGGATTATCAGCGGATCAAGACGGCGCAGCGTGTGGGCCGACCTGCCGCCGGCCAGTATTTCAGCGCCTGGGGCACCGATGTCAACCTCGCCTGGGAACTCGATTTCTGGGGCCGTTTTCGCCGTGCGGTGGAAGCCGCTGATGCCGATCTGCAGGCCTCGATCGAGGACTACGACGACGTTCTCGTCGTACTTCTGGGGGATGTTGGCATTACCTACGTCGAGATCCGTACCCTTCAGAGTCGTCTGGCGGCAGTTCGCGCCAACGTGGACGCACAACGGGGCGCGCTGCGAATCGCCGAGGTTCGTTTCAGCGAAGGCAGGTCGACGAAACTCGATGTGTTCCAGGCTCAGAACAACCTGGCGCAAACCGAGTCGGCCATCCCTGCGCTCGAACTCGCGTTACGCCGTGCCAGCAACCGGCTCTGTATTCTGTGCGGTACTCCTCCGCGCGATCTCGAGCAGGAACTCGGTATCGGCCCGATCCCCGTTCCACCGGTCGATGTCGCCGTGGGAGTGCCCGCGGATCTTCTGAGCCGGCGTCCGGACGTGCGCCGGGCAGAACGCGAGCTGGCCGCGCAGAGTGCAAGGATCGGCGTGGCCACCGCCGAACTTTACCCGCACATTGCCATTACGGGAACGATTGGACTTGAGGCAAACGACTTCACCAACCTGTTCCGCAGTGAAGCGTTTGCTGGCTCGATCGGCCCGTCGCTACGATGGAATATTCTCAATTACGGACGGCTGCTGAACAATATCCGCGTGCAAGATGCTCGCTTCCAACAGCTCGCCGCCAAGTATCAGGGCACGGTGTTGCAGGCCAATGCAGAGGCGGAAGACGCGTTGGCCGCTTTTCTGAAGTCGCACGAGCGTGCGGCAACACTCACCGACAGTGTGGACGCAGCCCAGAATGCGGTCGACATGGCCTTGAGACAATACCGTGAAGGACAAACTGACTTCAACCGCGTCTTCATCCTCCAAGCCGCACTAGCGCGAGAACAAGATCAACTTGCGCAGGTCTCCGGCGATGTGGCACGAAGCCTGGTAGAAATCTACCGAGCCTTGGGCGGAGGCTGGCAAATTCGTTATCCCGCGAATGAGCAACTGCAGTTCGTTACAGCCACTACAATAGAAGGCGCCTAGCCCGCGGCATCGAGAAATTGACCGATTCTCAGCTCTGATGCGGATGAACGATTGCCGCAGGCAAAGTGGCGATGGACAAGAATGCCCAGCGACGAAGAACTGATGTCGGCGGTGGCTGAGGGCGACTTGAGCGCCTTCGAGCAGCTTGTGCGCCGATACCAGCGTTCCGGCTGGAATACCGCATTCCGCCTTGTCGGCGACCTCCATGCGGCTGAAGACATCGTCCAAGAGGCTTTCCTACGGGTCCTCCGCGCGGCTCCTCGTTACCGGCCCACCGCCGCCTTTCGCACCTACTTTTTCCGCATCCTGACTCGATTGTGCCGTAACCACCGCCGACGAAACGTTGCGTCGCCCAGCGGCGATTTAGACGCGTGGGTCAGCCAAGGCCCTGCTCCGGAAGACATCGCTTCCAGCCAGGAAGTACACTCCTCAGTCAATAACGCTCTCGCATCGCTCCCGGCCAGGCAAAGGGAGGCTGTGGTTCTACGCTACTACGAGGGTCTCAGCTACGGAGAAATCGGGTGGGTTATGGGCGCGACCCGGAAGGGGGTGGAACGGCTCTTGGCGCGGGGCAGAGCGGCTTTGGCTAACAAATTGGGCAAGCTTCTGGAAAAATGAAGGTTTTTTCGAGGGGGTTTTGGGCAACTCGTGCGTTTGATGTGTTGGAGGTGTCGAGCGATGCGTTGTGATCGAGCACAAGCGATGATGGACAGATACGTGGCTGAGGAACTGCCACGCGTCGAACGAGTGGCTCTCGAGTCCCACTTACGCGAGTGTCCTGGTTGTCGGCAACAATTGGCCCAAGTGCAAACGCTGCTGAGGATTTTGCGCAACGTTCCGGCGCCGCCAGTGCCCCAAGGCCTTGTTGATCGAGTCATGGCGAAGGCTGGACAGGAAATCGGCAGTCAAGGATCGGTGGTCCAGACGTGCTCGAGGCCTGTAGCCTGGTGGAGACATGGGCTGACACCCCAGCAAATTGGTTTTGCTGCGGCTCTCGCGGCGGGCCTTCTGGTGGGGGTGGTGCTTGGCCGTCAGACTTGGACAAATTCGTTGCGTACAAGTGCGCCCGAGCCACCGATAGCGCACGCGCAGGTCATGGATGCCGAGAATGTCTACTTACCAGATTACCTCGATTACTTTTCAAGCACTCCTCGTGGCTCTTTTCCGGAGATCTACCTGAGCCTAACGAGTGTCGATAGCAACCAGGAGTTTTGATCATGTGGCGCAGCAGCAAACGGTTTCTGATCGTCGCGTCCTTCGCATTGAATCTCGCCTTTGTCGGTATTTGGCTCGCCCATGCGATCCCTGCCGGCGTAGGCGGGGAACTCGCGGCCTCGTCGCCGGCGATGCAAGGGCGGATCTGGTGTCCCTTGCATGAGAAGCTTCAACTGACCGACGAACAGTGGGAGCAGATCGAGCCGCGTTTGAGGGAGTTTCGCCAGTCGGCGCAGTCCGTGTGCCAAAACGTGAGCCAGCTACGGCTCGAAATGGTGAACCTGATTGCTGCGCCGACTCCCGATTTGGAAGCGATCGCTGCCAAACAGGAGGAGATCCAGGCTGGCCAGCGGAAGATGCAAGGGCTAGTGATCGAGCACCTGCTTGCCGAAAAGGAGGTGCTGACTCCCGAACAAGAAGACCGCCTCTTCATGATGATACGCGAACAGAGCGGATGTGACCGCGGAGGCCCCATGATGATGTCCGGGCGTCCGCACGGTGGCGTTGGCCGTCTGTTTCGCAGCGAACGGCCTTCCCAGTGATTCCCCGTAATGATTCCTTCCTCCCCTGAGTTGCATCCTATGGAACGAGTCGTGAACTTCTCTTGGCGGTCCGACTTCTGTGTTTTCTTCGCTGCGATCCTCGTGAGCACGCAAGCGGCGGCCACCCATGCAGAGGAAGGCGACACCAAGAGACCTCTGCCGAATTTGTATCCGTATGTTGCATCAGACATTCTCGAGGTTGTCGGTCAGGGCGCCCTGCCTGCGGATGATCCGCGGGCGAGCGCCGGCGTTTGGCTGAGGTTTACCAAACAGGAGACGAAATGAGCACGGATGAGAATCGTGTCGAAGATACGCCATCCCGAGCCCCTGGCATTGGGCAGTCCACCTCTGGCGAGTCGGCCGGCCAGAGCGGCATCTTGAAAAACTCACAGCCACCGTCCAGTCAGGGGCAAGCACGAGACCAAACCGCACGGCCGACGGACCGAAAGCGGCGGCGCACCCCTCCGAACGGGCTTTTGTACGTCGTGACCTTGCTTCTGGTGGGCGTCGTAGTAGGTGGAGGTTGGTGGTGGTTTGCTCAAGCCCGTGCTGGCGAAGGCAAGCCGACTGATCCGCCTAAGGCTCCCGGCGGGAATGCCAACAGGGCATGTCGCAGCGCGGGCCGGCGGGATCGCCGGGGGCGGGGGCCATGAAGGGAGGCAAGCAGGCGAAACCTCTGTTGGTGGAGGTCCAAGCGGTGCGCCGCGGCCAGGTCGTGCAGTTCCTAGAGGTAAGCGGTGAAATTGTGGCCACCGAATCGATCGTGGTTGCCGCCACCAAGGAAGGCCCGATCACGTTCTGCCCATGGCGTGAGGGCGATTCTGCGCGCGCCGGCGAGAAGCTCATTGAGATCGACCGCGCAATTCACCGCGCCGAGATCGAGGCCGCCGAAGCGTCTTTGGCGGTCGCCTCCGCGAAACTGGCGGACCTGAAAGCAGGCACCCGTCCCGAGGAAATCCAGAAGGCAGAAGCAGAAGTGCGGCGCTGGGAAGCCACTCGCGCCTTTTGCGAAAAGGAACTCGCTCGCGAGTTGCGACTGATGGAGCATGATGCGGCTTCGCAAAGCTCCCTGGAACAATGGAGCGAGAAACTGGCGGTTGCCGAGGCGGAACTGGATGCCGCCCGTGAATCCCTGAGGATACTGAACGCCGGTCCGACACAAACGGAGATTGCGATCCAGTCGGCGGCGGCTGACGAGGCGGCTGCTCGGTTGAACCTTGCCAAAGCCCATCTGGCGGAATGCACAATCGTGGCTCCCTTCGATGGTACGATCACCAACGTGCACGTGCGACGCGGCGATCTTGCAATAGCTCGCAGCCCGCTGCTGGAAATGTACGCCCACGAATCCCTGGTCGTACGATTCTCCGTGCCCGAGGCACATGGTGCCGCGATGCGCCCTGGCATGCGGGCAACGGTCACGCTTGACGCCCTACCCAGTCGCACGTTTTCCGCCGAGGTGATCCGCGTTTATCCCCAACTGGACTCGGTGATGCGGACACGCACGGTGGAAGCTAGATTGACGGAGCCAGCCGACTTCGTTCCGCATATGTTCGCCCGCCTGAACATCGAGCTGGAGCGAGCCGAAGATGCCGTTCTTCTTCCTGCCGAAGCCGTGATCACGACCCTCTCGGGGGACCATTTCGTTTTCGTGGTCGACCAGGGCAAGGCCCAGCGGCGCGATGTAGAGATCGGGCTACAGCAGGAGGAAACAGTCCAGGCGATTCGCGGCGTCGAGTTCGGGCAGCATGTGGTCGTCGCCGGCCACGCGGCAATTCGCGACGGCCAGCCCGTGCGTATTGCCGGCGAGGGTCAACCGGCCGATGGCCACCCCTTCGGCGGACAGCGGCAAGCTGCCGGAAACGCGGGACAGGACCAACCATCACCAACCGGATCGTCGGGCAAAGGAGGCCGCCGGTGAGAATCACCGAATACTCAGTTCATCGCCGTCTGGCCACGGGGGCCATTGCGGTAGCGCTAGTCGTCTTGGGCATGTATGGCGTCTGGCAATTGCCGATCGACTACCTGCCCAAGGTGACGTATCCTGTGGTGAAGGTGCATATTCGCTGGCCCGGGGCGACACCCGAGCAAGTTGACAGGGACATCGCCGATCCGGTCGAACGTCTGATGGCGACCGTCGACTATCTCGACAAGCTGGAATCGAGTTGCCGCGAAGGCTTGTATTCGTTGGATGTGAGCTTCGAGTATGGAGCGAACGTGGATGTGGCGTTTCAGGATGTATTGGCCGCCTTGACCCGCGCGGCACAAAACCTCCCCTCGGACATCGACCCACCGTTCGTGTTCAAGGCCGATCCGTCTCAATTACCGGTCATCCAACTGACAATTCGCTCGGATCGGTGGGGGCCGGTAGAACTGCGCGAATGGACGGAGAATTGGCTGCAGGACCGCATCCTGGCTGTGCGCGGTGTGGCCGGCACCGAGGTCGTCGGTGGTTTGGAGCGGGAAATTCGCATTCTGATCGATCCCTTGGCGATGGAGAAGCACAAGATCCCCCTCCAGACCGTAATGCGGCGTTTGGCCGAAGAGAACGTCGAACAAACCGGCGGACGAGTGATCGTGGGACGCCGGGAGATCATCGCCCGCACCATGGGAGAATTCGACAACCTGGAACAAATCCGTTCGGTCGTGATTGCTCGGCATGGTGCCGATAGACTCTACCTGCGAGACATCGCCGAGGTCGTGGATTCTCACGAGGAAGTACGCGTCATCACCCGATTCAACGGCTATCCCTGCGTGAAGCTTTCGGTATTCAAGGAAGCCGAGGCGAACACCGTAGAAGTGGCGAGAGCCGTGCAGGGAAAGCTGGAACAGCTCGCGCCCGCGCTGCCTCAAGGTCTGGAAATGGACACGGTGGAGAATCAAGCCTATTACGTGGCCGGGGCACTGGCGGGAGTTCGTGACGCAGCCATCGGGGCCATGGTCTTGTTGATCATCGTGGTCTATCTCTTCCTGGGCAGCTTCCGTCAGGTGCTGGTGCTTGTGGTGGCTCTGCCGCTGACATTGATTGTCAATTTCGGACTCATGAAGGTAGCCGGTTTCTCGCTCAATGTCTTCTCCCTCGGCGGCCTGGTCGTCGCGATCGGCGTGGTGCTTGACAATTCCATCGTCGTTGTGGAAAACATCAGCCGACTTCGAGGCGAGCAACCAAGCGAGAACATCAAGCGACAGGCGATCAGCGGCACAGCCGAGATCGGACCTGCCATCGTCGCTGCCACGTTGTCGTTCCTGGCTCTGTTCATGCCCTTCCTGCTTGTTCCGGGCATGACGAGCCTCCTGTTCCGGGAACTGATTCTCGTGATTGCAGGCATCGTGGTCGTCAGCTTGTTGGTGGCCGTGGCCATGACCCCGATGCTGGCTACGCTCTTTCTGGGCCGGCAGTCCGGGCGCCGGGAGACGACGCGCTTCGAACGCTTCTTCGATCGGTTCGCCGAGGGGTATGCATGGATTCTCGATCGCGCTCTGCGAAGACGCGGGGCCGTGGTGATGTTGTTCGTCGCCATGCTGAGCCTGGCTGGCTGGCTCCTAGGTAGCGTAGGTGGAGAGTTCCTTCCTATGGTGGATGACGGCCGCGTCATGGTGAAAGTCATGTTGCCCACCGGCGCCTCCGTTTCTGAAACGGATCGGGTCTTACGACAGGTCGAACAGCAGATTGCTGATGATCCACTGATCGAAAATGCGTTCAGCCTGGCCGGAGCACGGGTCCAAGGCCTCTACACATACGAAGTGGCGAACGAGGGCCAAATCGACATCCAACTGATCCCCAAGTCACAACGGCCAGTCAGTACGAGGCAGTACGTCAACCAACTCCAGCCGATCGTGGCGCAGGTGCCGGCGCCCGGAGGAAGAGTTATGGCCAGACAGATGCCCATTAAGGGGATTCATGGGCTCCGGGCCGCAGATCTGATGGTCGAAGTCCGAGGTCAAGACATGGAGACGCTCGCGGAACTGGCTCAGCGCACGTCTGACATCATGGGCGGGCTCAGTCAACTTGCAAACGTTTCCATCTCAATGGATATGACCAAGCCCGAATACCAAGTGCAAGTCGACCGCACCAAGGCGACTGAACTCGGGGTGTCTGTCGAGGACATCTCTCTCATGCTGCGATCGCTGGTGGGCGGTGCTGTGGTCAGCCGTTACCGCGAGGCTGGCGAATACCATGACATTCGCCTGGTAATTCCTGAAAGTCGATTGACGTCGCGGCACCAGATCGAGAATCTGGTGGTCTCCGGGACAGGAGGCAACGCCATTCGCGTGCGCGACGTCGCCACGATCCGGGAAGCGGTCGGGCCGCTGGAGATCATTCGCCAGAACCAAGTGAAACAGGTAACCGTCGAGGCAAACGCCGCCGGCGTAGACCTCGCCAGCGCCGTGACGACTGTGCGTCGCGCGATTGACGACTTGGAGATCCCTGTGGGTTACGAGTTCGGCTTTGGCGGCCAGGCCGAGCTGATGGCCGACATGCGGCAGGCGGTCATGGCCGTCGTGGCGTTTGCCGTTTTCTTTGCCTTCATCGTTCTAACGGTGCAGTTCGACAGCGTCAAGCTGCCGGCGCTGATCCTGGGCAGCGCCCCATTCTGCCTGGCCGGCCTGGTGTTCGGGCTGTATCTGTCCGGTCTGGCATTTGGTGCAACCGTGGTCATCGCAATTCTGGTTGTGATCGCCCTGAACGTGAACGATGGCGTACTGCTGATGACGTTCGCTCAGGAACTGCAACAGCAACAGGGACTCAGTCCTACCGAAGCTGTCGTCCGCGCCGCGAAGATCCGGCTCCGTCCGCGACTGATGACCACGATCACTACGATGATCGGCTTTGTCCCCCTGGCGCTCAATCTCGGCGAGGGTGCCGACATGCTTCAGCCGATGGCCATGGGGGCCATCGGCGGCCTGACCATGGAGGCCTTGGTGGCCTTGTTCTTCATGCCATGCCTTTACGCCTTGACGACCCGTAGACCGCGACGTGCGCGACATGTGCGGCGCGCCGTCCGCCGTACGGAACCGGTCGAGGCACTAGCGGTTCACTAATCGTACTCTCCTTCGGAGAATCACAGAAATGTGTGAAAGAGGATACTAGTGGATACTAGACTGTTTAGTGGTGGCGATCATGAATGATCCGGGCGCAGCCGCTATCGAAGTGCGCGGGTTGACCAAACAATTTGGTGATTCGCTGGCCGTCGATCGGGCTGAATTCGACGTGATTGAAGGAGAAGTCTTCGGCTATCTCGGGCCCAATGGCGCCGGCAAGACGACCACGATCAACATGCTCACGGGGCTGGCTCGGCCTACCGCAGGCACGATCCGCTACTTCGGGCGCGATGTCACGCAGAACGTCAAAAAGGTCCAGCATTTGATGGGTGTCGTGCCGGATGAGAGCAACCTGTACCCGGAGTTGACTGGCCAGGAGAATCTATGCTTCTGTGCGTCGCTGTACGGCATGCGGAAGAGCGAGCGAGAGCATCAAGCACGCGAACTGATCGCCCAGTTCGGCCTTGCCGACGCCGCCGGGAAGCGGTTCGCGGTGTATTCAAAGGGGATGAAACGGAAGCTGGCGATCGCGGCGGCCATCATCCACAGACCGCCGATTCTGTTCTTGGATGAACCGACCACAGGAATCGACGTTTCCAGCGCACGACAAGTCCGGCAAATGCTCACGGATCTCAAATCGCAGGGCACGACGATCTTCCTTACCACCCACTACATCGAAGAGGCCGAACGACTCTGTGATCGGATCGCGTTCATCCTGGACGGAAAATTGGTGAAATTGGACACGCCGGGAAACCTGGTTCGCGGCATTCAGAATCAGCACGTCGTTGAACTGACAATCAGCGGTTCTGGCACCGATCTTACCGGACCGCTGCACGAGACTTTTTCAGAAGGCAGATTCGAGCGAATCTCTGCCACCATCCTCCGAATGCACTCCGACCTTCCCGTGCAATTGGCACCGCTGATCCGTTTCCTGGAAGAACGGGGAGTCGGGGTCCTGGAGGCTCGTGTCATCCGACCGTCGCTGGAAGACGTTTTCGTTACGATCACCGGCGTCGAACTGGAGCAGATGCGGAAGGAGAAGGAGAAGGGAGGGCGGGGATCGTGAAGCCGTGGATCGCTTGCTGGAACATCCTGTTAAAGGACATGCGGACCTACTATCTGAAGCCGCCCAACTTGAGCTGGGGAATCATCTTTCCCTTCGCCTGGACGCTCATGTTCTTTGTCAGATCGGAAACCGCCGTGGATGTGCGCTCGCTGCTGCCGGGCATCATGGCCCTATCGATTCTGTTCGGTACCACAAGCATGCTCGCGGTAACGGTTACTTTCGAAAAAAAAGGCCGGTCTTTTGATCGGCTGTTGCTGGCGCCGATCCCGCTTGAACTTCTCATGCTGGCGAAAACCTCGGGCGCCGTGTTCTTCGGAACCTTGAACGCCTTCGTGCCAATTGTGATGGCCGCCTTCATGACCGATCTAAGCGGCGTGGCCTGGTGGCAACTACTGCCCGCGGTCGTACTGATTGCAGTTAGCTCCGCATTCCTCGGGTTGTTCATCGCCGTGTCGGTCAGCGAGGTGTTCGAGGCCCAGACCTTCTCCAATTTTTTTCGCTTTCCCATGGTCTTCCTGTGCGGGTTGTTCTTTCCCGTCAAGGCACTACCCTTCGCCCTCCAGCCGTTTGCTTACGCCATTCCGCTGACCTACGGCGCCGACTTGCTCCATGAAGCGGTGAACGGAATGGGCTCGCTTCCCGTCGCGATCAGCTTCGCAGCACTCCTGGTTTTCTGCGGTGTGCTGTTTCTCATCAGCCTGCGCAACGTCCGGAAGAGATGGATTGTCTAGTCGCCCGGCTACGCGGGTTGAGGCCACACGATTGCCGTCCTGAACGCGGCAGTCGCAACGCGGCACAAGATCGCGACAGTGGGACCCACGTCGCCCGACGTGGCCAATCGTGTGCCCCCTTTTTCCTGGCGGTAAGCTGCGACAACCGTTTTGGCTCGCTGAGCGGACGATAGCCTTGATCTGCCATCAGCGTATCCCAGTTGGCGGGCAGCAACCAGGGTGGCGGATCGGTGAGCGTACCGTTTTCGTTGCGGATGACTCGTCGCATGTGCATCTCGGCGATGTACCCCGCGGGGTCGAACGCAACTCCTGGATTGGCTCAGTGGTCGGAATTGGCGCGTTCATAAGCGGGCCTCCGCGCAGTGGTGAATCTGCGCTTGTTCCAGATCCGGTTTGGACATACAAACGCCTGCCAGGTCGCGGGCGACGAACTCTGTCACCCGTATGGTTCGAGGACTGAGCTTTGGGCCGCTGCCGGTGGGAAACTAGCCCTTCTCCACCACATCCCAAGCCATCACCTGCATAATTCTCGCGGGGGTGTGCGTTGCTGGCGTGAGGTTATTGCCCACATGAGCGCGGAAGCCGCGGTCAACGTGTTCTGGTTCAGGTCATATCCCTGTTGCACATGATAAGGTTCCCAGCCAATCCGAAGACAAGCCTCTTCGTCTTCCGCCATCGCCCACGGTATGAGCCAGCCAGAACTCCCCGTCCGGTATTGTTTGATGTAATAGCAGCCCAGGGCGACCGATCACAAGAAAGACGCGGTGACGTGCGAAACCCTCGGGCCTTTCAGTGATTGTCGTTGACGGTGAAGAATCCTTCGTCATGCGCACACATGCAGCGGCCGAGTTGGTCCGGCGTCTGAGGCCGATTTCGGGCGACGGTGTCATAGGTTGCGTGGTCGAATTCAGCCGCCAGGACGCGGCGAATGATGGTCTGAGCCTCGTCATAGGTCATCCAGAAGAGCGTCAAGGACTAGATTTGCACCCAAAGGCTGTGAAAGAACGGGACGGGTTCGGAGTGAGAACCGCGAAGACGTTGGATAATTGGTGGTCGCGAAGGTGCCCGCCCCAATTCCATTTCAGCCTCGAAGCCCTCGGCCCCAGCGGGGCTGGCTATCGGCTTGTTTTGCCGCCGGAAACGTCCTATGCTGACTGGGATGAAGCCGATCACCACCAGCATTTTCACGTTTGCCGACTTGATCGATGGCGGGTACGTGTACGTCGATAAGACGGCTCGGTTGTACGATTTGGTACGGCCCTACAAAGGCGTGTATTTCTTATCACGCCCGCGGCGGTTTGGCAAATCGCTGACGATTTCGACCCTGGATGCGGTCTTTCGGGGCCGAAGGGAGCTGTTTCAGGGCTTGGCGATCGATGCGACGGATTACGACTGGAAACCGTACCCGGTCATTCGAATCGACTTGGGAAGCAAACAGGCTTGGGACGTGAACGGGTTGAAACACAGTTTGGGTTTGGCCGTCAAGCAGGCCGCGCAGCGGCATGGCATCGACTTGGCGACCGACGAACCGCATCATGTTTTCGAATCACTGGTCACGACGCTTGGTCGCAGCGGGAAGGTGGTCATCCTGATCGACGAATACGACAAGCCGATTTTGGGCAACATCGAGAACCCGGCTGTCGGCGAGATCTTGCGAGTCTTGAAGGCGTTCTATTCGGTCGTCAAGACGTGCGACGAGCACATCCGCTTCGCGCTGCTGACCGGCGTCAGCAAGTTCAGCCGTGTTTCGGTCTTTTCCGATCTGAACAACCTGGTCGACCTGACGATGGACACGCGGTACGCCGAGCTACTGGGCTACACCCAGAACGAACTGGAGCGGAACTTCGCCCCGCATATCGAGCACGTGGCCGCCCAGCGAAATTGCACGACGGGCGAAGTGCTCGACCAGATGCGCGAGTGGTACAATGGCTACCGATTTACAGAGGCCGAGACCTGGGTATACAACCCGGTTTCGGTGGGCCGGTTCCTCGATACGGGCAAGCTTTCCAACTACTGGTTCGAGACGGGTACGCCCAGCTTCCTGATCGAACTGCTGAAGAACCGAAGCTACGACATTCGGAACCTCTCGCGACTGCGGCTCGACGACCTTGGCTTTTCGGTCTATGAAGTACACAACGTGACGCCCGAGCCGTTGTTGTTTCAGACGGGTTACCTGACCATCAGGGATTACGATCCCGAGTACGAGCTGTACACGTTGGGCTATCCCAACCGGGAGGTGGAAAATGCTTTCTTGCGCTACTTGGTCGACGGCTTCACCGCCACGCGGAAGGAACTGGCCGCCAGCCACTTGGCCGACCTGCGCCGGGCTTTGAACGAAGGCGATCTGGAGAGCCTGTTCCGGCACTTGCGGGTGTTCTTCGCCGACATTCCTTACGATATCCAGTTGAGTAACGAAAAGTACTACCAAACCATCTTCTACCTGGTGTTCCGCATCGTCGGACTGGACGTCGACTGCGAAGTGCGGACCGAAGCGGGGCGCATCGACGCCGTGGTGAAGACGGCCACGCGGATCTTCGTATTCGAGTTCAAATTGCAGGGCACGGCGGAAGAAGCACTCCAGCAGATCCACCAGCGACGCTACCATGAAAAGGTCACCGCCGACGATCGCGAAGTCCTGCTGGTCGGCGCCGCCTTCGACCCCGAAACCCGCAACCTCGAACGCTGGCTGGTCGAGCGTCGGTAAGCACACGGCCAGATATTTCTTGGTGGAATCGGGCGAAAGGGGTCGAAGGTGCTCAATTGGGTAAGCCATGCTTCACCCGTCGGACACGTCTGTTTCGGTTCTTGATGGTCTCGTCTTGCTAATCCATCTTCTGCTGCAACGCAACGATCCGGGACAGGTTCTGCACGTCCCGCCGATAGATCTTACAGGCCGCTTCGTACGAGGCCTGGGTTTTCGTACATACCAGCGTGAAGGGCCTGCCGCGGCGCTCGGTGACATGGGTGCAATCACAATGGTTGGATCCGATGATGCTGTGCAAATGCCGCCGGCGCTCCTTGGCCAGGGGAAAGCGGGCCTGCTTGAGGTTCGGATCGGCCAAGAAGGCACTCAACGCGCGACAATCCGCGCACTTGCATGACAGTTTGGCGTCGCGACGATAGTCGGTCGGCTCCTGCGGCGCCTGAGCGGTGCGGTTCTCCAATTCGCGACGGCACGCGGTCAGCCAACGCGTAACGGCTGTGTCCCCCGCGGGCAGTTTGGCCAGTCGGGATTCCAACGCGAAGATCGCGGCCAGGTGCGCGTCGGTCAAATCGTATTCGCCGCACGCCAGGGCGTGGTCCAGCAGTTGCGCCAGCGATTGCTCGGCGCCGACGGCCGTCATGGCCTTGACCAGCAGGCTCAGCAAGCCCGCCCGGTCGATATTCTGCCACTCCCAATCACGGTTGCGGGATGGCTGGTCGAACGTCGCCAAGGCCTTGACCGTACGTTCGGACAACCGCCGGCATAGCTCGATTCGATCCGCGTTCTTGTCGCGCGCGACGCACAACATCTGCAAGAGTTCCGCATTGCGAATCAAGGTCGCTGTCGTCATCGTGTCGAGTACCGTTGCGAGTTCCGCCTCGAAACTCGTCCAGCCCTGCTGCTTGCAGAATGCGACGAAGGATTTGCCCACTTGAACGGTACCGTCGGTGGGCATCACTTCTGCCAAAAACCGTCGGACGAGTTCCGCGTCGCCCAACTGGCACAGCAAGTCGGAAAATACACTGCGGTCGATACGGTCCGTGCGTTCCCACGAATAACCGCGGAAACCGGGTTTCCACAAATCCAGAATGGCCGAGGCAAACGCGAGACAATCGCGGCGCAGATCCTCGCGTTTGGCCTTGGTCGCCCGCTTCAGCCGCTTGACCAGCGGTTCCAGGCCGCCGATGGAAGCGTCGGTGCCGGCGCTGCACAGCACGTGAAAATGCTTCGACCGCGGCCAAATCACCACGGCAGCTCGGTGGTACCAACGCTCGAGCGTCATGCCGGCGTTGCCGGTGTAGCCTTCGAAGTCCTCGCGGTTTGGCTCCGCGTCGTCCAACTCCCCGTGCGCCACGATTTCGCTCTCGTCCAGCCGGATCTCCCCCAGTTTCACCTTGTCACCTCGCCGGTCGGACCAGTGATCCGCCGACAGGCTCGAGTCATAGATTTCGCCCATCTCGTAGTCGCTGCCCGTCTCGTCGTAGTCGTCCTCGTCTTCGTCGTCAGACCAATAATCGCCGCGCCCGCGGCCATACGAATAATCGTCGTAACCGCCTTCGGCCGATCCGCTCTGCCACAGCGTGATCAGCGCCAGATGCGCCACGCAGTCCGCCTGTTCGGCCGCCTCGAACAACACCTCGGCCCGCGCCCGGTCGATCCCCTTCAGCTTGTCGATCGCCAGCCCGTCCTGCGTGTACCGATGATCGAGCGTGACGGCCAGTTTTTCCGCATCGGGATCGTCCTGCCACTGGCCGAGCAATTCCCCGATCGCTGTCGCGATCGGACCGTACGAGGGCGCGGCGATCCCTTGCTTGCCGCGCGTCTCGGCCAGCGTGACGTTGTAGGTCAGACAAAGCCGGTACCCGCTGCGCACCGGCCGGATTTCGTGCTGGCAGTCGGCATAGAACGCGGCATAACTCAACTCGTGTCCCGACGCCGCGCCCGTGAAACGGATCTCCTGTTTTCGGCCGTCGTGCGATACGATCAACTCGCCGCCTTCGTATTCCGAGGGCAAGGCGATCACCAGCGTGGCGACCATCCGATCGAGCTTCTCGCCGTCGCGATGGGGCAGGAAGAAGCTTCCTTCTTCGTACACGAGCAGCTTGTACAGGTGGGCCGCCAGCTTGCGGTCTTCGAGGCCCAAGGCCTGCTGTACATCTTGCAGGATCGCGGCGACAAGATGGTCCCACTTCGGGTTCGTCAACTGAAACTGGCCGGGGTCGAGTTCCCAGACGCGCCGCACGTTGGTATCGACCACCGTTTCCGTCCCTTTGCCGTACGGGGCTTGGTGAGCAAGCTCGATCAGTTTGCGGGCCTGCGCCGTCCCCAACGGCAGCCTGACGGGGCCCAGACCATTGACTTCCAATCCGGGCATCGTCAACGGCCGATCGCCCCAAGTGCATACTTCGCCCGGCCGATCCACTTGACCAAGCACGTCGAGCAGCTTGTTGTGAACGCCCGCAGCCTTGTTGTCCCTTGCCATGTCGACTCCGACGTGTAAGCGGTATTGCGATGCCATCAAGAACCCGCGCGTCCGGCTCGTCAGATCCGCGTGGCGAGCCATATCGCAGGTCATTTTATTCCGCGACGCGGGCGATTGGAAAGGTGGCAAGAGGGACCTCGTGCGTTGTCCAGGCGAAATCTTGGGGTCGCGATGAGTGAGCGGCACGGCGCTAGCCGCCGATGGCGTCCAGAACCGGCGGCAAACGCCGTGCCGCTCACAATCCGCATTTTTCGCCTAGACAACGCACTCGTGGCGCCGGTCGCGAAAGGACGGCCTTGTAGCCCGCGTCGGCTGCGATCCGGCTACGGATCGGATTCCGACGAGGCGTCCGGCTCGGCTGATTCCGCAGGCGGGGTGCTCTCTTCGGTCGCCGATGCTTGCGGTTCCTCGGGTTTGGTAGCGACCTTCACCGGTGAGGACGGATCGCTTTCGAAATCGATGGGAGGCAGTCGGCGCGGTCCGAACGAACCTTCGAAGGTCATCTGACTGATCGGCAGCAAGTCGGGGATATCGCCCAACTGCTCGATCGACTCGTTCACCTGGCGCCGCCGCCGTTCGGCAATGCGGCGTTCGCGTTCGAAGTCGAACTCTTCAAAGTACGAAACCGGGTTGGGACGGGACGGTTCGTCGTCATCGTCGTGGACCAGCGGCACACGAATGCGATTGCCTGCGAACTGAGTCCCGTCGTAGATGCTGCCTGTCTGGAACGGACCGGCGCCAAAGAACCATACGTCCTTGGCGTTGCTGGTCGTTACCGCCACACCGGCCTGCCAAACCGGCATGCGAAGTTCCCGATGATAGGCAAACACAGCGATCTTCGCCGCCGCTCGATTGTCCTCGCGGCGAGCTATCGAGATCTCGGGGATCATCGGGATCGACGGAACGCCGGGCACCGCCGAAGCCGCATTGCTCAAGCCCGAACTGGCGGGCATCCCGTAGGTGATCTCATGTCCGTCCGTGCCCAAGGTGCCGCAACGACCCTCGATCACATACTCCGCATCTTCGATCTTGTCTTGCAGCAGACAGCCAGCGGCCAGCATCTGTTGACGCAAGGAACTGATGATGTAGTCCGCGTTGACAAATCCCTGGCCTTTGATGGCCGTGATATATCGGGTGTCGAAGAATACCGTCTTCCCGCCAAGCGGCGAAAAATCGATCTGGGCCACCGAACGGTCGACCGCATCCGACATCAACAACTGCTCGGTCGCCGCACGCGAACGCGTCGTTCCACAACCGGCGCAACAGGCGACCACCGTGACCACCATGACCAGCAGGCATGCTGCACGCAGTCGTCCGACACCATGTTCATCGTTACACAAAGCTTGCTTCAACATCGGGCTTCCAGCCACCTGGGCATTTTCGGCGCGTATCCTGGGCCACGCCTTCGGGACCGCCGAGTATAGCGAACATGTCAAAACGACGAAATGCTTTTTTTTGGGCTCTGTGCGACTTTGAACACATGCAGCGTAATCGTACACACCAGGGAGGGCAACGTCCAAGGATTGAACAGCGTATTCGGTTAGCCTTCCGTCGTTTCGAAAGAAAATAACCGAAAGGAATAGTTTTAAGTCATTTACTGGAATGTACTTATAGCGACAGACTGAAGGATGGCGCCGTCTTTGGCCCACGAAATGCAGTGGGTAAAGGTGGAAAGAACTGCGTCCTTTACTTGGAAGTGGTTCTTTTGGGCACGGATGATCGACAATCGTCTATTCACTGGTTTTCCAGTGGCCAAAGGATGGCTCATCTACTTCGTCCGAGGTCACTGGACAGATTTAACGGAAGGAATACGAAGACATGGCTACCCGAGGACCCAAGACAATCGATCCCACTCCAGCAGAGATCGAACGCAGAACGGCACAGATCCGAGCCGGTTGGAGCGAACGAACGCATCGTTTGCGAGCTGGTTGGACGGTCGAGATGGCCGACAAAATGGATCAGTGGACGGCCCCCCTGATGCACGTAGGGGACATCTGGACGGACGTGATTGAGGATGAAGAATACCCCTACTGGGCCAACTAGCCGGAAAGCCACTTTTCGCATGGTGATTTCCTGCCGGCCAGCGAAAAGAAACGTTGGACATTTCTTTGCCGCTTGCTCCAACGCCGTGAAGTATTCTCTGAGTCGAAAAAGAGGCATGCAAGCGGATCGTAGCCGAATTCGCCAGAATTCGGAATGGAATTCGGAATGGTTGAAAAATGCCCGAATTCTGGCGAATTCGGCTACGAAGATGGCGAATTCGGCGGCGTGAATGGCGAATTCGGCTACGAAGATGCTTCACTGCGTTGCGCTTTCCCGAGCGGCGCTTGCTTCCCATCCGCTCATCTGCCTATAATCCGCGTTTTCGCTCCGACCAAACTTAAAGAGGTCGAGGCTTTTCTTGTTCAAAATGCGGAAAGAGTAAAGGAGCGCGATTGTGGCATCCGGTCGTTACCTGTTCACCAGCGAATCTGTTAGTATGGGCCATCCAGACAAACTAGCGGATCAGATCTCTGATGGCGTACTGGACGCGTTGTTCGCTCAGGATCCGTTCAGCCGGGTCGCTTGTGAGACGATGGTGACGACAGGCGTCGCAGTGGTGGCTGGCGAGATCACTACAAAAGCGGTGGTCGATTACCCCTCTGTCATTCGTGATGTCATTCGCCATGTTGGGTACACGAATGACCTGATGGGGATCAACGCCGATACCTGCGCGGTGATGGTGTCGCTGGACCGTCAGAGCCCGGACATCGCTCAGGGTGTCGACGAAGACGAAGCTCATGGCAAGGAGATCGGTGCCGGGGATCAAGGCCTGATGTTCGGGTTTGCTTGCAACGACACGCCGGAATTGATGCCGTTGCCCATCGCCTTGGCTCATCGCATCCTGAACCGCTTGACACACGCTCGATTCGAGGGGGAAACCAGTTGGCTGCGGCCGGACAGCAAGAGCCAGGTGACGGTCGAGTACGACGGGCACAAGGCCGTGCGGATCGATACCGTGGTCGTTTCGACTCAACACAGTCCCGACGTGAGCAACCAGGAGATCCATGATTTCGTGGTCGATCAGATTGTCAAACCCTGCCTGCCGCCCGATCTGGTCAACGGGGAAATCAAGTTTCATGTCAATCCAACGGGTCGTTTTGTCGTCGGTGGTCCCCATGGCGATTGTGGCTTGACGGGGCGAAAAATCATCGTAGACACCTATGGTGGTTGGGGGCGGCACGGTGGCGGAGCGTTCAGCGGCAAGGATCCCACCAAGGTGGACCGCAGTGGCGCGTACATGGCCCGGCACATGGCCAAGACGATCGTCGCCGCCGGCTTGGCGGAACGGTGCGAAGTCCAATTGGCCTATGCGATCGGGGTGGCCGAACCGGTCAGCGTTCATGTGGATACGATGGGCACAGGCAAAGTCGATGATGGTCGCATCTGCCGAGTGATCCAGGACTTTTTTCCGCTCACACCCGGTCGGATCATCCAATACCTGCACCTGCGGCGTCCCATCTATCGCAAGACGGCCGCGGGAGGTCACTTCGGGCGCGATGACGAGGATTTTACTTGGGAGAATACGGACCGAGCCGAAGAATTGCGGCAAGCGGTCGGTTCGTAATCCGTTGGATACCAAACGATGAACCCGGAGTTTCGTGCCAGTCGCCGCGCCCGTGCGGCCGCAGGGCAACCGATCAGCCAGTTGATGGCTCGTGCTTTGGAGAACCCGACGCTGATCTCGTTGGCTGCCGGTTTCGTGGATGGTACGACACTGCCCGACGATCCCGTCCGCCGGGCGATGACCACGCTGCTGCAGGATTCGCAAGCGGCTGCTGCGGCACTGCAGTACGGATCGACCGTCGGCTACCCTGTGTTGCGGCAGATGTTGCTGGATCGAATGCGCCAAGCCGATGGCCAAGATCCGCTCATCGATCTGGAGCAGATCGTCATCACCGCCGGCAGCAATCAATTGCTGAGCCTGGTCTCGGAGAGCCTGCTGGAACCGGGCGACATCGTCCTGTGTGCTTCCCCCACGTATTTGGTCTACATGGGATTGCTGTGGGGGCTGGAGGCACGAGCTTTCGGGGTGGCCAGTGATGCATTGGGTATGATTCCCGAGGCGTTGGACGACCAATTGCGACGAATCGAAGCCGCCGGTGAACTGCAGCGAGTCAAAGCGATTTATCTGGTGCCGTATTTCGACAATCCAGCCGGCGCGACGATGCCCATGGACCGGCGACTGGCTGTGGTCGAAATGGCCAAACGTTGGTCGCGATACCACCCGATCCATGTGATTTCTGACGAGGCCTATCGCGAGTTGCGATACGAGGGCGAGGATATCCCCAGCCCTTGGATTTGTGACGATTCCGGCGACACGGTGATCGTAGCGGGGACCTTTTCGAAATCGTTTTCGCCGGGGATTCGAGTCGGCTGGGGGGTGCTGCCTCGACATCTGATCCAGCCGGTGTGCGATCTGAAAGGCAACGTCGATTTCGGCTCGCCCAACTTCGCCCAGCACCTGATGGCCTGCGTCCTGCGATTGGGATTGTACGAGCCGCACGTGGCGGGGCTGCGCG
>SKKK01000546.1 GCA_007121535.1 Planctomycetaceae bacterium
GCGGAATCGCCAGTGGACGATCCTACGGGGCCGACGGCAGGCTCGATCCGCGTGATCCGCGGCGGCAGCTGGCTCAGCCACGCGAGGGGCTGCCGGTCGGCGTCCCGATACAGGCGCGCGCCGTTCTACCGGAACGTCTACCTCGGGTTCCGCGTGGCCTCAAGTTCGGTGGATCAGTCCAGTCAGTAATTAGTCCAGCAGTCAGTCAGTCCGGTAAGCGGGAGTGGAGCCTTCCTCGTAAGTCGACTTGCTTCTCTTGCGTAGCTGAGTGCCCACCCACGCCGCTACCCATAATCCCGCAAAACCACCCATTCCCTCGACCCCAGTCGTTGCACACTCCGCCCGTCAGCCAGCACGGCCAAGATCGTCGGCAGTCTCGCGATCAGTTCCTCGTTGTCGTCGTGCAATTCAAAACCAGAGGACCACCGTGTTCCCGTCACTGACGCGGACCACTGTGCCCTTCAGCCAATCTGCTTGCACGTCCGGCTCGGGGATCTCAGAGAATTCGGTAACGCCAGTATCTTCACGCTGGCACGCATTGCAGCAGATCGATGTCCTGACAGCCCCAACAAAGCCGCGTGGCCGAATCAAAGACACACAGCACGGTCAGCCAGGCATCCGGGCGGCGACCCATGCTGCGGAGAAAGCCGCGTAGCCATCTACTTCCCCCGAAATGGCGTTAGCCTGGCAATGCGGCCAGCAACACGATTGCATCGATGAGCAGAGCAGAGGATACTGAACGTGCTCGAAGATTGATCCGGATGGGTCACGAGGTCACGTATTTCGTCTGTGATAGGGGGTTACACAGGAAACTCGTATTTGAACACCCCGTCGATGGACAGCCTGGCTCGCTGCGGCATTCGCTTCGAGAGGGCTTCCGTGAGTCGCTGGTGGACATGGTGGATGATCCGGACGAATTGATCAACTCGGCCAGGAAGCCTGAGTTTCGTGATGCGCTGCTCGTGCATCGGGGATTTCTTCAACAGTGGACAAGGTGTCCAACGACACGGAGGCAGAGGCATTTGCGTTGCCGGTGCCGAACATGGCTCGATGATGGCCAAGGTTGTGAACGGAACAGAACGGAATGACTGGTTGCATCTGCCGTATCGTCGTGTTAACGTAGAAGTGTCGCCGGGCGACCAACTGCGTGGATGGATCGCACCTGCCCCCCGAAGAGCCTGCCTGACATAATACTGTCTCAATTCGACCCCGCCTAAGGAGAAACCCGATGAAGCCATCATTCCTATTCGCTCTGTCCATTGTCTGCCTTTTGACGGTCCCGCTCTTTGCCAACGACTGGCCCCAGTTCCGCTATGACGCGGGCCGCACAGCAGCATCGCCGCACGAACTGCCCACCGAACTCCAACTCCGCTGGACGCGCACGCTGCCGACACCACGCCCGGCGTTTCCTGAAGAACTGCGACTGGCCTACGACGCTTCTTACGAGCCCGTGGTGCTTGGCAACACCATGTACGTCCCATCAATGGTCACCGACAGCCTGACGGCACTGGATACCGAGACGGGAGCCGAACGCTGGCGGTTCTTTGCAGAGGGACCAGTCCGTTTCGCACCCGTAGCATCCAACGACAAGATCTACTTCGTTTCGGACGACGGGTATCTGTACTGCTTGCACGCGGACGATGGTGCCCTGCTGTGGAAATTTCGAGGGTTACCCGAAGGTGAAACAGATCGCAAAGTCATCGGACACGAACGGTTGGTTTCGCTGTTTCCTGCTCGCGGTGGTCCCGTGCTGGCTGATGGCATCGTCTATTTCGCTGCCGGAATATGGCCTACGGAAGGCGTGTTCGTCCACGCGGTGGATGCCGAGTCAGGAACAGTCGTCTGGTCGAACACCGATGTCGATTTCATCCCGGACAGCAACTGGGACCACGGAATCGGATTCGTCTCGGGCCTGACGCCCCAAGGGTATCTGGCGATCGTTGGCGACAACCTGATCGTACCCTGCGGTACGCAGTTGCCTGCTTCGTTGGATCCGAGAACCGGTGAACTCCACACATACACGATGGGCTGGGGTGGGCGAGTTGGACTGCCCAAGGGCACTTGGTTCGTGGCTGGCGTGGGCAACTACCTGAGCCATGCTGGGGATCTGTATGACATCAACCGGCCGAGTGATGAACGGTTCGCCGATACACAACCCGGTGCATCAGACTATAAGCCGATGCTATACCCCGGTGGCTGGACCCGGCTGGATGCCGATCGGGCCAATCAAAAGGCACTCGATACGTTCCGCCAACCAGTGCTGACTTCCACAGCGATCTTCGACGGCGACGACGGCATCGTTGCTCGCGATTTGACGGAAGTGGTTCTCCAAGAACGAACGCCGGAGAACATTTCGGCCTACCGCAGCGAGGACACGTATCCCGACAACGTCGGCGGTCAGTTTCGCCAGCTTTGGAAACTGCCGTCCCAGCTCGACGTGCATATCATGGCCGGAACCAGGCTGTACGCAGGCGGGCCGGGAGTGGTGGAAGCCATCGAGGCAAACGGCGATGAGCCGAAAGTCGTCTGGAGAGCCGAAATCGAAGGAACGCCACACCGAATGCTGGCCGCAGCCGATAAGCTGTTCATCGTCACAACCGAGGGCAACATCCTGGCGTTCGGTGCTCCCCGGTCCGACGAACCGCTTGTTCACGTCACTTCTGCTGCCGAACCGTCTGGTGAAGACGAGTGGACCGCGAAAGCGAACGCTGTTCTGGAAGCCACTGGCGTGCGCAGCGGTTACGCACTGGTGTTGGGAATCGATGGTGGCCGTTTGGTCGAAGAACTGATCCAGCAATCGGACCTGCACGTAATCGCGGTGGACGAGGACGCCGAAAAAGTTACCGCACTCCGCCAACGTCTATACGACCTGCGGCTGTATGGCACACAAGCGAGCGTGCTGGTTGGCGATCCCGTGAACTACCCGTTCTCACCGTACATGGCCAGTCTCGTCGTTTCGGAGATTCCCGATGTTCTGGAGCAGACTAACGAACGGGCGCTGGCGGAAGCCGTGTTCCACGTTCTGCGTCCCTACGGCGGTATGGCTGTTGCCTCGGGGCCGCTGGCGGATCTGACTCGGATCGAAGAGATCATCCAAGACGAGGCGTTTCCGGGAGCTGATGTTCAACAGGCTGGCGACTTCGTCTTGTTGGTCCGCCCTGGCGCGTTGCCGGGCTCAGCGGACTGGTCCCACGCGGAAGCCAACGCAGCCAACACGGGAGCGTCGAAAGATGAAATCCGCAACCCCGATGCAGTGTTGTGGTACGATGCCTCGCGCTGGCACCGACAGCCTGGGCACCTTGAAGTCCGCGTAAGTGGCGGGCGGTTGCTGGTCCTGGAGACCGGACTGTTGCGGGCGACGGATGTGTATACGGGCCGACGGTTGTGGGAAACTCCGTTGGAGATCGGCTCGGTGCCCGTCACGGAAGAAGAGCGTCGTCTGGCGCACCGTGAGCCGTCCCGTCCCCGCAGCCTGTCACCAGCCACGGAGATGGTAGCCATGGAGGACGCGATCTACCTGAGCAATGGCAAGCAGATCCTGGTACTCGATCCGGTGACGGGCCAACCGTCCGGAAACATCGAAATGCCCGAAGGTTTGGAGACGAATTGGGCGAATCTGCGCGTTGACGGGGAGTATCTGGTGGGCAGCAGCGGTGCCCATATCGTCTGTCTGAATCGACATAACCACGAACTGTTGTGGCAGTTCGAGGCGGCGCGTACCGCCCTGAGCCTGGCTGTGGGCGGCGGTCGCGTGTTCATTGGAGAAATCGCCGACCCACGACGTGGCGAAGACGAGACACGCGACGGTCGTTTGTTCGCGTTGGACATCGCGACGGGTGAATATCTGTGGCAACGCGAGGGCGGCGCCAGATTGCGATACAGCCCGACGCTGGACATCGTGGTCACTCCTGTGGGCTTCTTCCGAGCTAGCGACGGTGAACTGGTCACACCGTTGACTGACGGGCCGGATGGGCGACTGGTGGTCACCCGGTGGGGACGAGCTCAGGAGCGACAGCCGGGCTTCGTCGCTGGACAAAGGCTGATCACCATCCAGGAAGAGGGGTTCCGTGACATCTCGCCGATGTTGGTCACCGAGATCCCCACGGGCAAGACGATTGGGGAACCGCTGCACTGGCCGCGTCGGGGTTGTACGAACGTGCGTGCCAGCACCCATCTGGTCACCACCCGCTACCGCAGCAACTCCGCTTGGATCGATCTGGATACCTGCGAGATCACGCCGTTCTTGGGAATTCGACCCGGCTGTCAGGTGAACAACAACCTGTTCCCGGCCAATGGCGTGCTAAGCATGCCGAATCTCACCGGCGGATGTACGTGCAACTTCGCTCCGGCTTCGGTGGCTTGTGTGCCGGTGCGGGTGGTGCGGCGGGGTGTGGAGTGATGCTTACCTAACGCGGCCTGCGGCCGCAACTCAGGCTGCCTTCGTACTCGTACTCGTTACCGATATCGGCTGCCCGCAATCGAGTACGAGTACGAGTAGACCAGACCTGCGACTTCGTGACGCACTTGACCATCGACGCCTTCAATGCATACTGAACAAACCACTGTACAAGATGCGCGCACTGTGCGCGCATTCGACACCCGAAGACTCTACGCACGGTGCATGCGCTCAAGGCCAACCCAAACGTGCTGGAGTGCCTTTACACGCCGTTGGTCGAGACGAAAACGTCACTTGCGGATGAATTGCTCCGTATGCGATCCATTTTTCTGTCCCGCCTGGTGTATCAGACGTACAACGGCTACGTCATGTCCCAGTTCAAGAAAATGCAGACCGACATTCGTAACCAGGGCCAAGTGAAATGGAAACACGTCATGCATCTGATCCGGCTGCTGCTTTCCGGGATCGTTGTCTTGCGCGAGGGCTTCGTGCCCGTTCAAGTAGGCCGGCATCGGGAAATGCTCTTGCGGATCAAGTCGGGGGGCATGTCGTGGAATGAAGTCGAAGCGTGGCGGCGGGATCTGCACAAGCAGCTTGACCGTGCCTTTGAGGAAACAAGGTTGCCTGAGAAGCCCGACTATCACCGTGCGAACGACTACCTCATCAAAGCTCGCCGATTGGCCATGTCGGAGGAATTACCATGATGGCAAATGAAAAGCTTTTGCGACAAGTCAAATCCCATCCATATCCGCTCGTGTTTGCTACGATCAGCGGGGCCCATCTGTATGGTTTTCCTTCGCCCGATTCGGACTTCGACCTGCGTGGTGTGCATCTCCTTCCGTTGAAAGCAGTGGTCGGTCTGGATGCCGGTCGCGAAACGGTCGAGAAGTCTGGCGTCGAGGACGGTATCGAAATTGATCTCGTGACCCACGACGCCAAAAAGTTCTTCAGCCTTTTGTTGAAGAAGAACGGCTACGTCTTGGAGCAGGTCTTCTCGCCGCTCGTGGTCCACTCCACGCCGGAACATGAAGAACTCAAACAGATCGCTACCACCTGCATCACCCGGCACCATGCACATCATTATCTTGGCTTTGCCGCGACGCAGTGGAAACTGTTTCAAAAGGAATGCCCGCCGCGGGTCAAGCCGTTGTTGTACGTGTATCGAGTGCTGCTAACCGGAATTCACTTGATGGAAACCGGCAAGATCGAAGCCAATCTGCGTCACTTGAACGAATCCGTCAGACTGCCATTCATCGATGACCTGATCGAATGGAAGTTGGCTGCACCGGAAAAGTCGCAGTTGCCTCAAGCCGATCTTGAGTTTCATGAGAGCGAGTACTATCGACTTATGGCAGAACTGGAATCGGCATCGGCGAAATCCCACCTGCCAGAAGTGTCGGGCGGTAAGGATGCGCTCAACGATCTGCTCATCCGGCTTCGGCTGACCGATCGTCGTTCGAGCGAAGTCATAGAAAACTCGAGATGAACACGTTGGCGTGGCGATCGTCGGCCGGCAACAGCCACTTCTCAAAGCTCTGCTCTTGAACACCGGCAACCAAACCAAACAGGATCACAAACTATTGCACCGGTCTCTTGAACCGGCCGATCAGTCAAGCACCAATCGCAATGCGGCCAGGGCAGCCAGCAGCAGTACCAGCAGGTTGAATAGCTTTTGGGGAATATGCCGAGCCACCAAGACGCCCAGCAACGCGCCCAGGACGACGACGGGAACTAACATGGCGTCCAGACGCAAAGTGGCCGGCGTGATCATGCCTAAGACGACATACAGGGGGATTTTGCTGCTGTTGACCAGGAAGAAGAACCAACCCGCCGTGCCCAGGAACTCCCGCTTTTCCAGCCGCTGGCTGACCAGGTAGATGCTCATCACCGGTCCCGCCGCGTTGCCGACCGTCGTCCCGAATCCGGACAACAAACCCGTGCTGCCCACCAGCCAACGACGATCGGGCAAAGGATGGCGGGCGAGCCATTGCCGGGAAAGCTGAACCGCCAGCAAGCCCAAAATGATGACTCCCAACAAGACCCGTAGCCGATCGCCGGGCGTCAGCCACAAAACCAGATAGCCCGGCACCATGCCCACCAACACGTAGGGAAACAGCTCCCACAGCCTTGCCCAGTGTGCGTGCCGCCGATAGTAGGCCAGTGCGAACAGGTCGCCGACCAGCAGGATCGGCAGCATCGCTCCCACCGACAACCGGGTATCGTCACGAAACGCCTCGGCCATCAACGCCACCGCCGGGATCGCGGCGCCGGGCAGTCCGGTCTTGGAAAAACCGACCAGCAGAGCAGCCAACACGGCCCA
>SKKK01000251.1 GCA_007121535.1 Planctomycetaceae bacterium
ATGAGTGAGCGGCACGGCGTTAGCCGCCGGCAGCGTCGAGAACCGGCGGCTAGCGCCGTGCCGCTCACAATCCGCATTTTTGCCCTGGACAACGCATCAGGATTGTAACCGGTACGCTGGACGCTTGGCTAGCCAGAACCGACGATTCGCCCAATAACCGGCAATCTGCGATGGCTGAGCTGATGGGATCCGCGACATCGCGTCCACCAACGCTCTGCTCAGGTTGCGAACGTAAAGTGACATCGATTCTCTCTAGGCGAACGACCCGGATGACCGAAGCGGCCGAGGAAAGATGACCCATTCAGCAAGAACTCGGTACGCCGCTTCGTTCCATCCGGTGGTTCGCCAGTTTCAGTACAGGGACAAATCACGCGACCCCTTTCGCCCAATTCCACCAAGAAATATCTGGCCGGGTGCTTATTCTAGGGGAACTTCAGACTAACGCAGGCAACTCAATAGGCGATCCGCGTGTTGGGCAGCATGTCTTTCAGTTTCGCCAGCCCTTCTTCGGTGATCCGGGTCTGGGCAATGTCCAATTGGCGCAGGTCGGAGAATTTTCCCAAATGGGGTACCGCAGCATCGGTGATCGGTACGCCGCGCAGCTCCAGTCGACCCAGGTTGCGAATGGCGGTCAAATGCCCGACACCGGCATCGGTGATCTCGACGTCGCGTAAGATCAACGTGCGCAGGCCCGACAGTTCGCCCAATCGGCGCATGCCTTCGTCGGTCAGCGGGGTGGCCATCACGTTCAAGAAGGTCAGTTGAGGCAAGGCTTTCAGATGCTCGATGCTCTCGTCACTCAGCGGCGCCGCACCGAGATCCAGGAATTCCAGTTGCTTCATGTCCTTCAGATGCACCAGCCCGCTGCCGTTCAAAGCCAGACGCCTGAGATCCAAGCGCCGCAGATTGGTCAGACCCTCCAGATGCTGCAAACCGTGATCGGTCACTTGGTAAGCCTGAGCTAATGAAAGTTCTTCCAGTCCGGTCATCTGGCTGATGAATTCCAATCCGAAGTCGCAGATGGCCATGGAATCCCTCACGGCCAGGCGACGAAGCTGGGACATGGTGGCCAGGTATTCCAGGCCCGTTTCGCTGGACGCTCGGCTGCGCAGATACAACGCATCGAGATTCGACATTTGCGCCAGCAGCCTGAGGCCGTCGTCGCCGATCGAATTGCAGCCATCCAAGTCCAACACCCGCAATTGGTCCAATGGGACCAAGGACTCGAGGCCGAAATCGCTGATGTTGTCATTGTCCGTCAAACGGAGTGTTTCCAATTGAGGAAAGTGTTGGAAGTGTTCGATGACGTCATCCGTCAAGCGAGTCACCCGGTGCAGACGCAACGATTGGATCTGATCCAGTGCGGTCAAATGTCGGATGCCTTCATCGGTCACCCCGACGTTATCCAGATCCAGCGTGGTCAGCCCGCTGAGCCGAGCGATTGCCGCCATCGCTTCGTCGGTGATCCCCAGGCCTCGCAACCGCAGTACCCGCAAATCCGGCATCGGTGCCGCGACCAACTGCTGGACCTCCTGATCCGACAGACTGGCTTGCAGCAGATCGATTTCGATCAGCCGTCCCGCCTTGTCCACTTGAACTTGTCCGTCCCATTCCTGAACCATTTCCAGCACCGGCGCCATCGCCGCAGCGGCGTCGCGAGCCGCTTGGTTCTGTGGCGATTCGATGGCCCTGGCGGCGGTGTCATCCGTCGCTGGATCATCGCGTTCCGCGTCGGTCGGCTCAGGGGTCGTCACGGTGGGAGACGGCGCGGGCGAGCAACCGATCAGCATCGTGAAAATGAAAAGTCCGCACACCATCAATCTTGCGACCTTGGTTCTGCGTTGGAGCGGTGCGGGCGACGAACCATCGATAACCACGTCTTTTTCGAGCATGCGAACCTCTTTTCAGCATTTTTTTTCGAACGACCGGCCCAGAAATCACTACGGACCGCCAAGACAATGAAGTGTCGGATTCGGCTGGTTGGTAAGCACCGTTCGAGAAATAACTGACGCACTTTCGGCCCCCTCACCCTGCCCTCTCCCCGGAGTGGCGAGGGGACATCGGACAGTTATTTCTCGAACGGTGGTAAGCCACGGGGTCGGGAGTCGTTTTCGGGGTGATGGTTAGCCACATAGTTAAAGGCTTGCCCGAAAACGACTCCCGACCCCGTTCCCGTTCGCCGATCCCAAGCGGCATGGCGTTAGCCACCGGTTCCCCGGCGACCGAAAAACCGGCGACGGGTGTTTTTCCGTTCGGAGATGACGTTGAACGGCGGCTAGCGCCGTGCCGCTCACCGGCGGCCGGCGCCGTACCGCTCACCGGCGGCTAGCGCCGTACCGCTCACCGGCGGCTAGCGCCGTGCCGCTCACCGGCGGCTAGCGCCGTGCCGCTCACGCGAGAACCCGACAGTTATTCATTTGCCGGTCCAAACAACCTTTACCGATCGGTTCAACGGCCTACCGGCTGGACCGACGTCTCTTTGACCGGCTTGAGCCGCAGGTCGGGCACTCCGGAAACCTCGACGCCTCGCACGCGCAAGGAATACGCGATGGCCGGCTTCTCTTCTTCCGCAGCGGCTGCCAGCGCCGCTTGCAGCGCGGCCGTGGCTTCCTCGCCCGGCAAACGTTCCAATGCCATGCGGGCATCCTCGTGCAGGTCCGAATCGGCCAGCAACTCGGCCACCGGCCCCACCGCCTCGCTGTCAGCGATCTGCCACGTCATCCACAGCACATCACGGCGCAACTGCACGGGCTGGTCATCGCCCAGCAGTTTCAGCAACTCCAGCGATACGGCTTTCGCCTCGTCTTCGGCGCCCGGGCGGCCCGCATAGTAGACCACGTTTTGCATCGCCCGGTTGGCCGCGCGAGCGATCTCCAGTTCCTCGGTGGCGGCGACCTGCGCCAACGGCGCCAAGGCCTGGGCACCGACGGGACCGGCGTGATCGCGAGCGTTCGCGCGTTCCGCGTGATCGCTGCTTTGTATCTTTTCCATCAACCAATCGAGAGTCAGTTCTTCCATTGATAGCATCCTTCACATAATAGCAGGAGTCGGTTATCAGAGAGTGTAGGGGTACCGTTGCGGGCGACCCGCCAAGCGCTGAGCCTGTTCGTCGCCGACGATCTCGCGGCGGCTCTGATCCCACTGCAGCTTGCGCCCCAGCAGGAACGAGAGATTGCCCAGCACCGTCAGGATCGCGACGTCTGCGCCCGCTTCGACGTTCATGATCGTCTTCTTGCCCGTCTTGATGCCTTCGAACCAGTCCTCCATGTGCCCCGGGCTGCGGTACACGTCGACCGCGTCGGGACCGGGCTGCCATTCACGCGCTTTGCGTTCGGCCCAGGTGCCGCCGTCACCGCCCCAATGGGTGAACGTGCCCGCATCGCCATGATACACGGCCCCATATCCCGGACGTGAAATCCGACCACCCGGCTCGCGTCCCGTCCGCTCTTCGGGCGGAGGCGGATCTCCGGGCTGGTTCCAGGTCAGCACCCAATCCGGGTTCTTGAACGTGTACGTGACGTTCATGCGGACCGCCGAGTCCCACAAGCCGCGGGTTGGCGCTTCTCCCGTCGCCTCGATCTCGACCGGACCGGTGCCGTCGGCGTTCATCCACCACATGGCACAGCTCATCACGTGCGCCCCGCGGTCGCGGATCTGGCCGCCGCCCGATTCCATCATCCAGCGGAACGTGCCATGGCAGTAACCCGGATTAAAGGGCCGATCGCGAAGCGGGCCCAGCCAAAGATCCCAATCCAATTCCGCGGGCACTTCCCGATCCGGCGCCGTTCCGCCCGACGGGCTGGGATAGTGGAAACAATCGACTCGATGCACCTGTCCGATATTGCCGTTGGCCAGGTACCGATGCGCCAGATAGGCCTCGGGCTGGCTGCGACCTTGGGAACCAACCTGGACGGCGATCCCCGCCTTGTTCGCCGCTTCGATCATCGCAATGCCCTCTTCGATCGTACAGCAGGCGGGTTTTTCGACGTACACGTGTTTGCCCCGCTCGGCGGCGTGCACGGTTTGTACCGCGTGCCAGTGGTCGGGCGTACTGATCACCACGGCATCGATATCGTCACGGTCCAATACGAAACGGTAATCGCGATAGCAGTCGGCTTGCGGACCGGCGGTGCGCGACGCGTTTTCCAAGCGCCGATCGTCCACGTCGCAAACAGCCGCCACGTACGTCTGACCGCGTCCCACTCGGCTGACGATATTGCGCAGATGATGACCGCCCATCCCGCCAACGCCGATGTGTCCAAACGTGATCCGATCGTTTGCGCCCGGACGGTTGGGCGTCGCCAGCACGCCCGAGGGAATCACCTGCGGCACGGCCACGGCCCCGACCGCTGCCGCTGACCCAGCAGCTTTCAGGAAAGTGCGGCGCGGCATGCCTCGACTGTCTTTGCTCATGCTTTCACCTTTTGAAATCGTTTGCCCAATTAAGAGAAAAACCCAAACCGATCCTATTAAGATAACCGCTCCCAGCAGACCCCGCAAGCATCTCACCGCCAATACAACCCGGACTGGGGGGCGTAGCTTTCATGGAGTGGGTGGTTGTTGGCGGACCACCGGGTTGCGCAGCACGCCGACGCCTTCGAGTTCGACCTCCACGACGTCCCCGTCGTGCATTGGACCCGTCGTCCCGGGCGTGCCCGTGAAGATCAAATCGCCGGGATACAACGTGACGTAGCGGCTCATGAAGCTGACCGTCGCTGCCACGCCGTGGATCATGCCGCTGGTGCGTTCCTGTTGCTTCACCTGTCCGTTGAGCCGCAGTTCCAGAAGCAGGTCGTCGTAGTCGACGCCCCGGACGATGAACGGGCCACACGGTCCGAAGGTATCGGCCCCTTTTGCACGCCACCACTGGACGTCGCGGTGTTCCGGGTCGTTCTGCCAGAACCGTTCGCTGACGTCGTTTCCGGCCGTCACTCCGAACACGTACTCCAGCGCCCTGTCCTCAGGAACATTTCGCGTTTCGCGGCCGATGACGATGACCAGTTCCGCTTCATAGTGTACGTTCTCGGAAGCGTCGTGAGGGATGATAATGGGATGCTCGTGCGGCACCAGCGACCCGATCGTCTTCAGAAACGGCTGGGGGATCTTGAATCGCTCAGGCACCGTGGCACCTGGTATGTGGCTCAGGTAGTTGCCCGCCAGAGCAAACACCTGCTTCGGCTGGGTGGGCACCAGTAGTTCCACATCCGTCAGCGCGTGCGTGCGGTCGGTGGTCTCATGCTCACCGAACAGATCGCCCGCGATTTCGCGCACCCGATCGCCTTGGACGATGCCAAAAACCTCGCGGTCGTCGACGCGGAAGCGCGCGTATCGGGTGCCCGCTGCCTGGTCCGCTCGGACCGTCGTCAAGAAGGTCGCCAGCACGATTCCGCTGAACATCATCGCCACTTTCAATTGAAAACGCATGGTCGATTCTCCTATATATCTGGTGATTGTGGTTCTGGTAGCCCCCGATGTGAACGCTGCCACCTGCTGGGTCAGCACGCGGCTCACCGGCGCCAACGCAAATGGGATTGTCGTATTTCGAAAGGTCGAAATCAAGTCGCGAACTGAGGCGACTCAAAGAAAAACCATCTCCCCTCAGCGCTGTGGCCGATCTTTGACCAAGCCACTTCGCTGACCGAAGATATTCATGATTTCGGGAGACCTACCGTCGGTGGTTTCGTCAGTCCCTTTTCTGACGGAGCCTAATCCGTTACTATCCCCCGTTCCCCCAGGACGATCCAATGGCCATCGATCTCGATTCGGGCTCCCGCCCGTTCCTTCGCCAGCGCGACGCGCAACGCTCCGACGGTCACGATGGCTTCCCTCGGGCCATCGACAACCACCGCTCGCGGCACCGAATCGGTTTTCGCGTCGGTCGCAGTCAGCACGTGCAGGAAGAAATCGGTGGTCGAAGGCGTGGAGGGCGAGACCTCGATCCGGCATTTTGGCGCGGGTCCCGTATCGCGCAAGGGCGGATAGTTCCGGTCGCCGTACGAGTACAATTCGTCGCCTGAGTAAAGCCGCGTCGTGGCGTCGTGGGGCAAGAGCGTCCGGACGAACAATCGTCCGGGGCCGTTCGTGATCACCAACTCGGGCGCCTCGCCGCGCGGCACGTCCATCGCCTGCAACAACCAAGTCTTCTTCATGGCCGCATCCCGTGCCTTGACGCGGTCGAAGACGATGAATGTATCGGGTCGCGCGAAAATGATTTGGCGAGTGAAGTATTCCAGCTTCTCTGGCGAATACGCTCGGGTCGCATCGCCAGCGACATAGAGAACGTCACCACGGTCCTCGAAGGCCGTCAGCTCGGCGATATCGTATCGCTCGCGTTCCCGGAGCCATTGCTGAGGATCGCTTACGGCGCCATTGTGATGAGGCCAATCGTGGTGTTGGCCGCCATCGTTGCCGGTAACTCGCCCACCGCGAATCGCCGGCCATGTCTCACGCGGATCATGGACCAGGATCGTGTTGTGAGCGATGCTTCGCATGTGATAGTTGACGTCGTGGACCGAGCCGAAGGCATCGTAGTGGCCGCCGTCACCCGCCAACTCGGCGTGCTTATAGATGAGAAAATGTCCGACGTCCAAGTGCTGGTGCGCCGTGAATCGATCGCCGCACTTGAAGAAAAACCAAGTCGCGTCTTCGTCCCAGGAGCTGCGTGCATAAACATAGCCCGGCCCGGGACTCACGTGCGAGAGTCTGAACCGCTGCAGGTCACCCGATGGGATCGTCGGATCTCGCCACAAGAAGTCCTTGTAGACATAATTCCCGACACTCGAACGAGGCGTCATTTCGTTAAAGGCGTGAACTGCCTGGTGATCGGGGTCATCGAAGAACCGATTGACCAGAATACGGCGTGCAGCGAGAGCCTTGTCTCGATCGCCGCCGAAAATCCGTCCTCCGCCATCTCCCATCGGCGCCGGCCGACGCGACCCGTACTGGCTGATCCCCGGATACATCTCGAACATTCCAGCGATGGCCCGCTGTCGGTAGAATCCTGGCGCCGCCGCCATCCAGTCGCTGCCCGAGCAGCGCCGTGCTGCCTCGCAAAACAGCAGCCATTCGTACAGCCAATAATGGATGTAATAGCCTTCGGCCCAACCACCGCCGGAACCGGCTAATTCCAAAGCCGGCGCTGCGCGTGTGCGATAGTCTCGTTCAAGCGCAGCGAAAATCTCCATCGCCCGGGGATTCGTGTGGTAGGTTGCGAGGCAGGCCAATCCGATGCCCCAGTTCTTGTAGCCGTACCATCCGTTGTGGAACACGTGGGTTTCCGAACCGACGTTCGCTTCGACGGTCCGATTCATGTAATCGTAGAGTTTCTGTTTGTCTTCTTCTTCCCACCAAGGATGGCAAAGATCGTACGCGACGGCACACAGCGCCAGATCGGCGCCGAAGGGCACATGCCCTTTGCGGATGGGGCCATCGACGTACTTCATCGCCAGTCGTTGGCAACGGCGGCCCAATTCGGCATCGTCTTCGATCGCTGCAACCAGCGCCATCGACATCATCAGGCTGTGATCGTCCGCATCACCTCGGCGAGCGACCGCTGCCATGCGGGCATAAGCTTCGGGGCGTTCCCGAGCCAACGATTGAAGCTCAGCCCGAGTACCGAACAAGCGAGGGTGCTCGTGCGGTAGCTCAATACCCTCGTCCGCACGGCCCGTTGCCGGAAGCAGCAGTAGGCTGACAGCAAGACACAAACAACGTGCAGATCTTGAAAGCACGACCGAGTTCCTTTCCAAAATCTGATCAAGCAAGACGAACTTCAGCAGGCGCATCGCCCGCATTCCGCAACGCGCGGGAGAAAAGAAAGTGCGGTGTGCCCCGGAGCTTCATCTTACCACAGTCCGTGTAGTACAACAATCAATCTACGTTTGGGTTTACCGCCAGATTCGCCCAACGACTGGCCGATCAATTCGAATCGGCTGGTCGGCGTCGGACCGGTAGCAGCAGGTGAAATATCGTGATGCCGCCGCCCTCTCGTTGGTGGTGGGTTTGGCCGTGCCAAGTCGAATCCGGCAACAGCGGGGTGGGCTGGAAGGCACCGCCTGTTGTGATTCGCAATGGTCTGCGCTCTCGTTGGATGGCGCGGCGGACGTTGCGGTGTGCACGCGGCAGATCACCATCCATAACGTAACCGATCATGCCGCCTAAAGGCAGGCCGCGGCTGTACTTGCCGGTAACGAAACACATCATGTCACCGCAGATATGCATCAGTCGCTTTGCCCCATATTCGCGATGTACAGCGCCAATTCATCAGCATCGTTGAGCGCAGCGGTGCGAGTCCAGTGTTGTACGGCAAGCGGTTTGAGGATGTGAACCTGCCGCTCTTCGAACAGGGCGAATCCCCGAAGAAAACGCAAGCCACCCAGACCTTCGCGAACGCTGGCTCGCGCGACACGCTCGATCAATTGAGTTAATTCGGGTGTCGGTTCCCGTTCACGGTAGTCGACTGCCGGTCCACCACGCGGGACCTTGGTCAGCGTCAGTAAAGCGACGCCTTCGCGCTCGGCCAGAACCGTCGCTCCGGCCAGTTGATACGGCGAACGTTCCGCCCAGCGTGAGATCGTGCCGCAAAGCAGATCGGCGTAGACCCGGCGATCGTCGAGTGTGCTGGGTTTCAGCGTGAAGAGCGACTTCGAATGCAGCGAAGCGGGCGTAGCACTTGGCTCGAAGATATCGACCGTATCTTCCACCAACCACCGCTCCCATTCCGTTAAATCGTAGTAGCGGTAGACCAGTTCGTTCGTGTCGTGAACCGCCCGCCGTCGAGCGTCATCGCGTTTATCGGGGTGGATGC
The DNA here is from genome assembly GCA_007121535.1 of Planctomycetaceae bacterium. Lineage (GTDB taxonomy): Bacteria > Planctomycetota > Planctomycetia > Pirellulales > Pirellulaceae > SKKK01. The sequence goes on from SKKK01000251.1 coordinate 8,807, forward strand.
CCGCAGCAGTGATCTCCGCCTTGGCTTGCCTCAATCGTGCCGCGATCTGTTGCACAAGATGGCGGCTGACGACCACATCTTTCGTTCTTTCAGGTAGCGGAAACGGCAACTGAAGCAGTTCTTCGAGATGCACTTTGTCACGTTCCACACCCCAATTCGCTGAGGTATGAAACAGGTAGTAGGTCGCCAACGGCGAGTTCAGCACGGCAGTCAGCAGCAATAGCAAGTCGGCGTCTTCCGTTAGCCCGCTGATCGATTGCAGGGAGTGCTGAAACAGTACATCAAAGTCACAGAAGGCGAAACGGGAACAACCTTGGTTCACAAGAACGAGTGGAGATTGATAGATCCGTGAATCTCGAGGCCGATGCAATCCGTCTTGGAAGCGATTACCAATATGAACACAGTCGTCCGTGGTGAGAAGAACCGCAAATCTGGTTCGCTTTGCGTCGATATACCAGTCATCTTCTTTCCAAAAAATAGGCTTAGGCTTCTTAGTGCTCGCTGAACAGGGCTGAAATCCCTGGCCCTTCACCCACCTCTTCCTTTCGCTCGGTTTGCCTGCCAATTCGCCCAACGTCGGCATCCGACCAAGCCGTTCGATCAGCCGACTGTCTCGGCCCGTGCCCCAGAAGGGCACTTTCCAGAACATGAAAGCGCGATCGTTGACAGCCGCCGTCAGCAGGTCGGCCAGCGCCAGCGGCTTCCGATCATCGGCGGAGACCACGATGGACGCCTGGCGCGGGTCAACCCGCTGCGCCTTGGGGGTGTAATAATCCATCTCCGCCGTTGGCACGTCCGGCTTGCCCGCACTGGCCTTCACAACGATGGCCGGGCAGATCGCGTCTTCAAACAGGATCTTGCGAAAATCAGCCAGTTGCCAAACTTCGTCAACGCAGAACCGTTGAAACCAAGCAACCTGGAATTTGTCGGACTGATTGCTCAACAGCATGCGCGACGGAAGCAGCAGACAGATACTGCCGGTTTCGTTCACGTGCAACGGTGTCTTCCAGGCAAAACGCTGTCGCTGATTGCTTGGCGGGCAAAAGCGTTTGCCGAAGCTCGGATGCCTTTCCCGAGATTTCTGCCAGACTTGGGTTGCGCTGCGCGTCGAACAACCATTGCCGCATCGCCGCGTCGACTTCCTGGTTGCGGCCCGTCCAGGGTGGATTGCCAATCACGAGATCGAATCGCCCAAGAGCCTCCGCGTCGATGTCAAAAAAGTTGGCTTCCAACACACACGAAGTGTCCGCTGCCGGAACAGTCCGGACGTGCAGGGGCGGCAGAACTTTGCCTTCCTCCGGCGAAAGGGATTCCTTTAGATCCCAGATGTCGTTTGGTTCCAATTGGTCCAGGAACGCCAGGTAGAGGCTGAAGCAAGCGATCAGGCAGGCCGCGCCATCCATATCCACGCCGCATAGATTTTCGCTGAGGATCGTCCGCAGTGCTCTGGCTCGTGTCAGGTTCCCTGCCTTTGGGTTTCGCCATCGCCATTCGGACGCAATGCGTTGGAACAACAACACCAGGAAGACTCCCGATCCGCACGTCGGGTCCAGAAAGCGTTTGCCGAGCAGCGTGTCCCAATCATGGGTCGCGATATCCACAACCAACTCGGCCAATCGCGGCGGCGTATAATAGACGCCGGATTCTCGCTGGCGGCTTGTGTTTCCCTCAGGGGTGTCTCTCTGTTCCGCCCCGGTCACAAAACGCTCGTAGATGGCGCTAATCAATTCGATCGGAATGTACTTGAATTCGTACAGGTCGAAGCCTGGCAGCAGGGTCTGGCCAGACTTCAAATCTGTCCCGGCCAGGAACTGCAGGAGGATTGAGATGTGGTCTGTAGGAAAAGCTGCGGCTGGCCGGTGAATTCGCTGCCGAAAAGACTGCCATTGAAGTCTTCGTCCAACAGACGGAACAGGCGGAATAGGGCCTGTATGGCTTTGGTGTCGGAGCCGATCTGTTCCAGTACGTCGCGCAACTTCTCGGCCGGTGGCATGTTGACCGCCGCGAGTTGCCGCTGGCCGATGACGCCCCGTTCCACTAGGTAACACGCCAAGAGGCAACGGCCCAAAAAAGCATGGACGGTCTTCTCGTCGAGTGCTCCGGAATCGTCGTCCACGCTCAGCATCCGGTCGCGGGCGGTCGTCAACTGATCGAGCAAATATTGATCGATGGCCGCTTCCGGGCGGAAGCTCCTTGGAAAGGCCCGATAGAACTGGCCCGTCTGCACGCGGAGCAAGAACTGCTGCAATTCCAACGCGAATACGGCCGTCTTCAGGGGGGCGACCAACCGATCATCACCCAAAACGTGGGCCTCGTCGACACCATCGACCCGGATCGGTTGCGGGCGTGGCTTGGCGAGTGCCGAATAGACGCGGGTGTTGATCGGATCTTCGACCACCAGCATCGTTGCGGTACCGAGATTCCACAAATGCTTTTGCCACTCGGCCTCACGCTCTGCGTCCGCCCGAGCGACTTTGCGAAAATAGACGGTCGGCCGCCCCTCGATGCAAAATACGGCCGACGGTTCGAAAGCTGTTCGCGCCCGCTCAATCTGATATCGGTACGGCCGAGTTTCACGCGATCCCTGCCATGCACCGGGCGTCGCGTAAAGGCCGGGAAAGTCTGGGAAGTCCATGCTTCGATCAAAGATACGTAAGAGGAAGTGCGTCTTTCCGCTCGAATGACCATAAGTAGGAAGCGGCGTCGAGTCAAGTGGTCAGCGGGGCGACAGCATTCAGATTCGACAGGGGTTCGTCGGGGAAGGGGTCGGGAGTCGTTTTCGGGTCAGGGGTTTTCCAAGTGGCGAATCGTTGCCCGAAAACGACTCCCGACCCCTTTTGCCCGATTCCAACAAGAAATATCTGGCCGGGTGCTTACTGTTCGTACCCACTCTTTTATGCCGCCAAAAGACGATATGCGGGCCTTGATGACCGCTGTCGTCGATTGGTTTCAATAGGTGGGTGGCACCTTTCGATGGGCGAAGAAAAATCCTTTGGGGGAATTGACGCAGATCAAGGCCACCGAAGGCATTCGCACCAATACTTGCATCAATCGGTTGCCGGTGATCAACCGGAGCCATCGGCGGACGGGGACGGGAGTCGTTTTCGGACAAGCTCGTTTCCATACGGTTCGTCGTCGGCCGAAAACGACTCCCGAGTCCGTTGCGTTACCCATGCACGGCTGCTTTGATTGACAAGAAACGTCCGGCCGGGTGCTGGGAGGCCGTAACAAGACCTGGCGACGATCCTGAGTTGAACGGGGCTGTCACAAATTTATAAGGAGTAGACGATGAGACCAACAGAGATTCTCAGTCAAGAACACCGCGTGATCGAGCGGGTGCTGGACTGTCTGGAGATCATGGCCGAACAGGTCCAACGGCAGCAGCAGATCGACACACAAGCGGCCGCCGAGGCGATCGACTTTTTCCGGAACTTTGCCGACGGCTGCCATCACGCCAAGGAAGAGAACCAACTGTTTCCCGCCATGGAACGCAAGGGATTCAGCCCCGACACGGGCCCGGTGGGCGTAATGCTGTACGAACACACGGTGGGCCGCGAAGCGGTCCGTGGGATGCAGCGTGAGGTCGACGCGCAGAACAACGGGGACTCCCGGGCCGCCGAACGATTTGTCGAACACGCTCGACGATTCATCACCCTGTTGCGCGAGCACATCGAGAAGGAGGACCATTGCCTGTTTGCCATGGCCGACCAGGCATTTTCGGAGGAGGATCAAGCGGAATTGCACGGACGTTTCGCCGAAGCCGAACGTGAGGTGATCGGGGAAGCGACCAAGCAAAAATATATCGACTTGGCCAGCCGTCTGGCCCAGCATTATGGACTGCCGGTCTCCTGAGAACCAGGAAGGAAACGCGTCGTCTTGAACCACTGGGCCACGGGATCTTTGTGTATAATGGCGGCATTACGTGACCACGGGCCGGGATGGTCGCGAGCCCTTGGCCGACTCGAATTTGGGTGGTGAATCCGATGAGATGGAAGCTTCCTGCACCCAGTCGCCGGTGGCTGTTGCTGCCGCCGATACTGTTGGGGATCGGCGTCGCCGCGTTGTTGATCGCGGTGCGCGAGCCGCCGCATCGTCAGCCGGAACAAGAGACGGCGCGCGCGGTGCGGGTGATCCGCGTCGAGCCGATGGAGGTGATTCTCAGAGCGTTTGGTTACGGTACGGCCGAGCCGGCGCAGGTATGGCGAGCCGTAGCCGAAGTCCGTGGCCGCGTAGTGGAAAGCCACCCGCAACTGCGTCCTGGTGCGATGATCGAAGCCGGAACCGTCCTGTTGCGAATCGATCCCGCCGAGTACGAACTGGCGGTGGCTCAGTTCGAGGCGGACATCGCACGGGTCGAGGCGCAGCGGGCAGAACTCGCGATCCGAGAAGCCAATGACCGCGATTCACTGGAGATCGAGCAAGCGTCGCTGGAATTGGCCGAAGGCGAACTGCAGCGTTTGGAAGAGCTGGCCGATCGAAGCGTGGTCTCGGCAACGGAACTGGATCAGCAGCGACGAACGGTGCTGACCCAACGTCAAAACGTTCAACGCCTGCAAAACTCCTTGAAACTGGCACCGCAGCAACGCGATTCGCTGGCTGCCGAACTGGCGTTCAAGCAGGCGGGACGTGCCCGGGCCGAACTGGATCTCGCGAAGACGATCCTTCGGGCGCCGTTTACGTGCCGTTTGGGCGAGGTTCAGATTCAACCCGAACAGTTTCTGGCCTCGGGTCAGTTCTTGTTTGAAGCGCACGACATCTCGTCCGCCGAGATCGACGCCCGGATTCCTCTGGACCAATTGCGTCCTTTGATCGACCCCCGGCACCGCGTCGGCCTGCCGGTCACGTTGGATGCGGAAAACGTCCGGGCACTATTCGATTTCCAAGCGATCGTCCGCTACCGCAGCGGAGATTTCCAGGCTCAGTGGAACGGCCGAGTTGTGCGGATGCGCGAGCAACTGGACCCACGCACGCGCACCGCTGCCCTGGTCGTCGCCGTGGACGAGCCCTACGAACAAGCGATTCCCGGTCAACGTCCACCGCTGATGCAAGGGATGTATTGCGAAGTGGAATTGCGTGGCAGCCCGCGTTCCAACTGCATCGTCGTTCCGCGGTCGGCTTTGCATGACGGGCACGTCTTCGTCGTGGATGGCGACCGCCGGCTGCGACGCCGCCAAGTCCGGATCTCTGTGACGCAAGCCGGCTTTGCCTGCGTGGAAAAGGGACTCGGGGAAGGCGAACTCTTGGTGGTTTCCGATCCTGCACCGGCGATTGAGGGAATGCTGACCGAACCCGTAATGGACGAAGCACGTCGACAGCAGCTTGAGATGCAAGCTGGCGGAGAGGAGCTTTCGAGATGATCGCCTTCTTCGCCAGGCACCCCACGGCGGCCAACCTGCTGATGATCGTTTTTCTGGCGTTGGGCCTGTTGAGCGTTCGCGGCCTGCGGCGGGAGACGTTTCCTGACTTTCGCCCCGTGGAGGTCGAGGTCCGCATCGTCTATCGGGGGGCAACCGCCGAGGAAGTCGAAGAGACGATCTGCCAGCGAGTCGAAGACGCCGTGGATCGCGTGCGGTTCGTCAAGGAAGTCCGCTCGGACGCTCGCGCCGGCCTGGCCATCGTCACCGTCGAGATGGACGCCGGAGGCAATCCCACCACGTTCAAGGACGAGATCGATACGGAGGTCAACGCCATCAGCGATCTGCCCTCCGAGGCGGAAACGCCAATCATCACCCGGCTGCATACCACCGAAAAGGTCTTGGCCATTCTGGTGACGGGGATCTTGACGTCGGCGGACCTCAAAACGTATTGCGAGGATTTCAAGGAGAGGCTCCAGCAGCAACCCGGCGTTTCGCTGGTCGCCATCCGAGGGTTCGGTACGCGTCAACTACGGGTCGAGTTGTCCGAAGAGGCGCTGCGAAGGCACGATTTGAGCGTCGCCGCGGTGGCTGATCTCGTGAGACGACAAAGCGTCGATCTGCCCTTGGGAACGATCGAATCGCGCAGCGGCGAACAGACCATTCGTTTCGTCGAGCAACGACGTTCGCCTCGTGAACTGGAAGCTCTGGTGATCGTCGCCCAGGCCGGTGGTGCCGAGATCCGATTGGGCGATCTGGGCTCGGTTCACGAGCGATTCGAGCCGGAGGAAGAGCAGGTGCTGTTGGGCGGCCGACGAGCCGGTATGCTGGTCGTCGAAATGACCGGCAACCAGGATGTGATCCGGGTGGCCGACGCGGTCAGACAGTTCGTCCAAGCCGAACGGCAGCGCCATCCGCAACTTGATTTCAGCATCACTCAGGACAATTCGATCCTGGTCCGCGACCGGCTTCGACTGCTGGCCAACAATGGCTCGCAGGGGATGCTGCTGGTGCTGTTGACATTGTGGTTGTTCTTTCGGCTGCGACTGTCGTTCTGGGTCGTGATGAGTCTGCCCGTATCGTTCTTGGGCGCGATCTTCTTCATGCCTCACCTGGGGCTGACGGTCAACATGATGACCATGGTTGGCATGCTCTTGGCCTTGGGCATCCTGATGGACGACGGGATCGTGATCGCCGAGAACATCGCCACGCACCGCGCCAGCGGCAAACCGGCCCTGCAGGCGGCGATCGACGGCGTCAGCCAGGTCAAAGCCGGTGTCTTCTCGTCGTTCATCACCACGGTTTGCGTTCTCGGCCCCTTGGTTTTCCTGGAAGGCAGCATCGGCCAGGTGCTGGAGGTGGTCCCACTGGTGCTGATCCTGGTGCTGGTCGTCAGTCTGATCGAGGCGTTTTGTATCTTGCCGGCCCATTTGGGGCATGCCCTGAAGCAACCCTTGACACGGCAAGGCGATCGCCCACGCGACCACTTCGACCGGTTGATCGAACGGATCCGCGAGCGCGTGGTCGGCCGCACCGTGGATTTCCTGTTGCGTTGGCGTTACCTGTGGGTCGGCTCGGTCGTGGGCCTGCTGATTGTCTCGCTGAGCCTGGTTGCCGGAGGCGTGTTGAAATTCCAGGCGTTTCCCGAGATGGATGGCGACGTGATCGAAGCCCGCATCGTTCTGACTCCGGGAACGCCGCTGGCCAGAACCCAAGAAGTGGTCCAGCAGATCACCGAGGCGTTGAACCGGGTCGATCAGCAATGGACGCCGCTTCAACCTGGCGGCCAGCCGTTGGTCCGGACGGTCTACGTGCAACTGAACCACAACCCCGACGCCTTCGAGCAAGGGCCGCACGTCGCCACCGTCACGGCCGATCTGTTGACCGCCGAACGGCGAAATGCCCGGCTCGACGATTTGTTTCACGCTTGGCAAGGGGAACTCGGTCCGCTGCCCGACGTGCTGAGCCTGGTGCTGACCGAACCGGGCTTTGGTCCGCAGGGACGCAGCTTGGAAATCCGTTTGCAGGGAAGGGATCTGCAGGAACTCAAGACGGCGGCCACTCGCTTGCATCAATGGGTCGGCGGATACGTCGGCGTGCTGAATCTGAGCGACGATCTCCGCGCCGGTCGGCCCGAAGTAAACATCCGCATGCGTCACGGCGCACTGGGTTTGGGGCTGGACGCGGATTCGATGGCCCGGCAATTGCGATCGGCTTTCCAGGGCGTGATCGCCGACGAAATCCAAGTCGGCCGCGAAAGCTACGAGATCGACGTGCGGCTGCGCAGCGAGGACCGGGACAGCCTGGCCGAGTTGGAGGCGTTCCACTTCACGCTGCCCGACGGCGAGCGCGTTCCGCTAAGCTCCGTGGCCCAAATCCATCCGCGACGCGGCTGGTCTCGCATCGCCCGAGTCGATGGCCGGCGGACGGTGACGCTGCGCGGCGACATCGACCCGCAGCGAGCCAATACGATGGCGATCGTCGGCCAAATCCGCAGTCGTTTCCTCCCCGAGTTGCAGCAACACCATCCGGAAGTTGCCGTGTCGTTCGAAGGCGAACCGAAAGAGGGCGTCACCACGCGACGGTCGATTCTGCGCGGGATGCTGGTCGGAATGCTGGGCGTCTTTATTCTGCTCAGTTTCCAATTTCGCAGTTATCTGGAGCCCCTGATTGTCATGGCTGCAATCCCGCTGGCCTTGATCGGCGTAGTGGCGGGCCATCTGCTGACGGGAATCCATCTGAGCATGCCCAGCGTGCTGGGCTTCGTCTCGCTGGCCGGGATCGTTGTGAACGATTCGCTGCTGCTGGTCCTTTTCTTGAAAGCCGAACGCCAGCAAGGTCGCGACGTACTTCATTCGGCAGCTCAGGCCAGCCGTCAACGTTTCCGAGCCATCCTGCTCACGTCCCTGACCACCATCGCCGGGCTATTGCCGCTGCTAACCCAACGCAGCCTCCAAGCACAAGTACTCATCCCGCTGGCTACCAGCATCGCTTTCGGCCTGATGGCCTCGACCGTCCTGGTCCTACTGGTCATTCCCTGCCTGTACGCCATCCTAGACGACCTGGGCTGGACCAAGAGAATCGAAAGCGATTTCCCAGCGTCGACCTCAAGCAGCGACTTGGACGTTTAACCGTCAGCCCGAGGTGGATGGGTTCATGTCCATCTTGCATTCAAGTGCCACGGCTCGATAAGTGCCACCCATCTATCGCACGGCTCGATAAGTGCCACCCATCTATTGACAACCACGAGCGACAACCGCCACCCGTCCGTAGAGCAGGACGACATCGACAGATACGACGACATCGACAGGTACCACCCATCTATTGATGAATTAAAAGTAACATTGTTTAGAGGGTTATTGCCCCAGGAAGACATAAATTAGACCATCCAAAAAAAGCGGGATTTCCAAAATCGTTGTTGAATTAGGTGTTGCCCAAACTTAAGACCGCCGCCCTCCCAACTCCTTAATTCCCTGTACCAATACTGTTCTGAGCCACCTTCGCACCGCTCAAATGCCACATGCCGGTTGGACACCACATGCGGGTGGGTATAGGCATTGTCGTCCGATGTAGTCGATAGGTGGGTGGCACCTTTCATTCTATCGGTCTTGTTCGCCGTGCTTGATAGGTGGGTGGCACCTTTCGGCGTCAAATGGGTTGTTCTACTACGAAGCCGGGTCGATGCATGCTATATTGCGGGCACGTTGATCAGGAGTTGTCCGCGATGCAGATCGGTTTGTTTATCCCGTGTTACATCGACCAATTGTTCCCTGACGTCGGAATGGCGACGGTGGAAGTGTTGGAGAAGCACGGGGTCCGGGTCGATTTCCCCATCGAACAGACCTGCTGCGGCCAGCCGATGGCCAATACCGGCTGCGTCGAAGACACTCGCCCCCTGGCCGAACGGTTCTTGGCCATCTTTCGTGATTATCCGTACGTCGTTTGTCCCTCGGGCAGTTGCGTGTCGATGGTACGGCATCACTACGAAGCCTACCTGGCGGGGCGACCGGGCTTCGAAGAATTGAAACGCAAGACGATGGAATTGTGCGAATTCCTGATCGAGGTGCTAGGGATCGAACGCATCGATGCTCGCTTCCCGCATCGGGTCGGATTGCACAATAGCTGCCACGGGCATCGGGAACTGCGTTTGGGGGCGGCCAGCGAACTGGTAATCCGCCCTTACAACAAAGTGCGAAAGCTGCTGGAGTCGGTCGAGGGAATCCGACTGACCGAACTCGACCGACCCGACGAGTGCTGCGGGTTCGGCGGCACGTTCGCCGTGAACGAGCAGGCCGTATCGACCCTGATGGGGTTGGACCGCTTGAAGGACCACCAGCAGGCGGGCTCCGAAGTGATCACGGCTGCCGACATGTCCTGCTTGATGCATCTGGACGGTCTGATCCGCCGCAACGGCCAGCCGCTACGAGTCATGCACGTGGCGCAGATCTTCGCCGGAAGACCTCTTCCCGGCAGTCCTCCAACAACGAGTTTGGCGAAATGAGTGCAACGTCGTGCAATCACGCGAAAGAGGCTGACCGCTTCACCGCAGACCGGCCACGGGTTCAATGGCACGATCAGGCGCTGTGGTTTGTGCGAGCCAAGCGGGATACCGCGGCTCACGCTGTCGAGGAATGGGAATCGTTACGCGAAATGGCTTCGCTGATCAAACGCCACACGCTGGCACGGTTGCCCGAATATCTTGAGCAGTTCGAAGAAAACGCGCTGCGGCTGGGCGCTCAAGTCCATTGGGCTCGGGACGCCGACGAACATAATCGGATCGTCCTGCGAATCCTCCAGCAACATGGGGTCCACAAGCTGGTCAAGAGCAAATCGATGTTGACCGAGGAATGCCACCTGAATCCGTTCCTGCAGCAGCACGGGATCGAGGTGGTCGATACGGATCTGGGCGAACGGATCGTCCAATTGCGCCAACAGCCGCCCAGCCACATCGTTTTGCCGGCGATCCATATCAAGAAGGAGGAGGTCGGCCAGCTTTTCCACCAATGTCTGGGCACCCAAGCAGGGGCAACCGACCCCAAGTATCTGACCGAAGCGGCTCGCACCCATCTGCGCCAGAAATTCCTGGAAGCCCAGGCCGGGATTTCGGGTGTCAATTTTGCCGTGGCCCAGACCGGGGGCGTCGTCGTCTGTACCAACGAAGGCAACGCAGACTTGGGTACGTCGCTGCCACGATTGCACATCGCCTGTATGGGCATCGAAAAGATCGTTCCACGCACTGCGGATTTGGCCGTCTTTTTGCGGCTGCTGGCCCGATCGGCGACCGGCCAGCCCATCACCACGTACACTTCTCATTTCCACGGCCCGCTGCCCGGTGGCGAACTGCATATCGTACTGGTCGACAACGGCCGCAGTGGCATCCGAGCCGACCGCCAGTTCTGGGAATCGCTGAAGTGCATCCGTTGCGGAGCCTGTTTGAACACGTGCCCCGTCTATCGGCGAAGCGGCGGGTACAGCTACCAGCACACCATTCCGGGCCCCATAGGTTCGGTGCTGGGGCCGCTGCACGATGCCAAGAAGAACTACTCGTTGCCCTACGCTTGCAGCCTGTGCGGCTCGTGTACCGACGTCTGCCCCGTCAAGGTTCCTTTGCACCACCAGTTGTTGACCTGGCGGGGCGAAATCGTGCGGCGAGGCTTGCTGCCTTGGCGTAAATGGCTGGAGATGAAGGTCATCAGTTGGGTGCTTCGCAGCCGGCGGCGGTACCAGTGGTCTGGAAAACTGGCCCGGTGGGCCGTTCGGTGGCTGCCTCGATGGATGCTGTACAACCGGCTGAACGATTGGGGCAAGAGCCGCGAGTTGCCGGAGTTTCCCAGCATGAGTTTTCGCGAACTGCATCGGAACCGAAATGGCCGAAACCAGTAGAGACACCATCCTGCAATCGTTGCGTGCGGCCCGCTTGGAATCGGTCGAGTTGCCGGAGGCCGATCCGTCCTGGTGCCGGTTCGCCGATCCAAAGGCGCGATTCGCCCAGGTACTGGAATCGGTCGGTGGACGCTGTCTTTCGGCCACCGATCTGCACGATGCCAATCGGCAACTGACGGAACTGCCCGAATTCCAACAGGCCACGTGGATCGGTTCCACCGTGGCCGGTGTCGACGGAGTCAACCTGGACGCGATGGTAGTCGGCGACCCGCACGAACTGGAACGACTGGATCTGTTCGTCGCGAAGGGGCAGTTCGCAATCGCCGAAAACGGCGCGGTTTGGGTCTCGGACGCTCAAGTCCCGCATCGCGCGCTGTGGTTCATCGTCCAGCATCTGGTGCTGATCGTGCCGGTCGACCAGATCGTTCACAACCTGCACCAAGCCTATCAACGTCTACGATTTGACCATGCCGAATTCGGCCTGCTGATCGCCGGGCCCTCGAAAACGGCCGACATCGAACAATCCCTGATCATCGGCGCCCACGGTGCCCGTTCCCTTACCGTCATGCTGCTGGACCATGGTCCCTGAGTCGATGGGGCATCAGCGCATGCGTTGGAGTCGGGCGACGGAGGTCGCGAAGTATTTTCACGCCAAAGGCGTGGCATTTCGCAGGGTGACCGACTGAAGAAAAAAGAAAA
>SKKK01000147.1 GCA_007121535.1 Planctomycetaceae bacterium
ACGGCTCGGTGGTCGGCCTGGTGGAGGATCGACTTCGGGCCGGGCTCGATATCAACAGTTCCGCGATCGCTATGAACGTGGCCAACTGGACTCGATCACGCGCAGCAGCGTAGGCCGTCGCTTGGATCTGGACCGTCAGTACCGATACTTCGGATCGGGCGACGTAGCGCGACGGCTGGACCTGTCCACGCGAATTTCACAGCATGGTGGTTGGCGCTACTCCAGCTATCAAGGTCCGATCTCCAATACGTTCATCAACGTGCATTTCGGCCACAACTACTTCGGACCGCGATACTATCCCAGCCGAGTCTGGTACCCGCGTTGGTCGAGTTGGGTGCGATGGAGCTGGTGGGACCATTGCCTGCCGATCTACGATCCTCGACCGATCTACGTTCGGCCGATCATCTACGTGCCGTGCACGCGAGTGGTCGTCTACCAGTACCCGCAGTGGCAACCGTTGCACGTGGTCCCGGCGGGTACCTGGGTGGACGTGCCGCCGGTCGTCGTGCCTGCCGAGCAATTCGATTTGCAACTGCTGGCCGTGCGTTTCGTCGACGCCGGGCACCCCGAACAGCAGATTGGTCCACGGTATCGAGTCTGGTTCCGCAACGGCAGTGCCCGGGACGTGACGACGCCATTCAGCGTGTCGATCATCGCTGCGAACGATGAACGTCTGGTCGAAGGATTGCCCCAGGCCAGCGCACGAATCGACTCGGTTCCCGCCGGCGAAACGCAAGCGGTCGATCTGCGTCTGCCTTGGGAAGTCTACGAATCGCGCCGGGATGCGGCGGGCCAGCCCATTCCCTTCGAAAAGCTGCACGTGATCGTGGACAGCCACCGGGAGATCAACGACTTCGACGAAACGAACAACGGTGCGATCGTCGAACGAGGCGATATTCTGCCGGTTGATCCGGCCGCCTTCTCGACGGACGCGGACACGGTAACCCTCGGTCAACCGCTCAGCATCGCCGGCGAAGGGTTCGGCCCGGAGCCCGGCCAGGTGCTGCTGTACGTCCAGGGCTTGGAGCTTCAACCCGAGATCCAAGGCTGGTACGATCTGGGCGTGCGCATCCAGGTACCTGAGTTACCGTTGGCCGAGCCTGCGGAAGCCCAATTGGTCGTCGTCCGCCGTGATTCGGCCGCGGCCAACCCCGTGGAAGTCACGTTGGCGCCCGCCGGTGTCGAATTGCTGCCGGCTCCATGATCCGATGACGAAGTTTCGGCGTGTGATCCCGTTGTTGTTGCTGTTGATCGTCGCGTGGTGCGTGATGACGTTCACGCACGAATGCGGGCATCTTCTGGGCGGCTGGTTGGGCGGTGGCACGTTGCAACAGTTCGATCTGGCCCCTTGGCGACTTCCTTACAGTCTGTTCGACCCGGATCCGCGTCCTTTGCTGACGCTGTGGTCCGGCCCGTTGCTGGGTGTTGCAGTACCATTGCTCGCAGCGCTGGTGATCCGTCGCCCCTGGATCTGGTTCATCGCCTATTTCTGCCTTCTGGCCAACGGCATCTATCTGGCAGCCGCCTGGGTCTCCGGCGACCGTTTCCTGGACACCCAGCGTCTGCTCGACCATGGCGCCCACCCGATCACCATCGTCCTGTACTGTCTGATCACCATCCCGACAGGCTACCTTGGTTTCCGCCACGCCTGCCGCCAAATCCTCGCCCGCTCTGCCCCGGACCTCGAGTCGTGAATCGGAAAACGAGCCGGAAAGTGTTTATCCGGGACACTTCGTTGCGGTGTGGACCACGTCGAAGACGTGCTGGCGATCCAGATCCGTGCGGATCACGAGGGTCGTTCCGTTCAGGGACCAATCGGAGAACGGTTGGCCGTTTCGGAGCACGGTGAACGGACTGGGAATCTGTTTGCAAACGATCTCTGTCGTTCCCCGGAAGGCGGGATTGCCCTTGAGCACAGTGAATCGGAGCGTTGGTGCGATGTACTCGGCCGTTCTAACGTAGACGTTCGGATAATCGACGCGAGCCACAGTCGGTTCGGCCAACATGCGCGTTCGGGGCGTCCGGAACAAGTGGCGCAGCGAGTCGCCATCCGTTGCCAAAGCAACGGCGATGTTGCCTGTGGTCGCGATCCGCAGTCCGTCGTCACTGTAGTAGTAGCTCTCCGGATGGCCATCCCCGTTCAAGTCCGCCTCGCGCCCGTAGTTCGCCTCCAGCCAATCGAAGACTTGACGGACAGTGTCGCTGTGTCGGCCTTCGACTTGCACGCCCAGCACGGGAATGAAGGCGTTGCGGATCGGTTGCCAGTCTCCTGTACAGCAACCGATCAGCGGACTGGAGGTGATGTGCCTCATTTCCCCGTCTTGGGTTTTCCAGGCGGCCTTTTCCAGCATGTGTTTCCAGCCCTCTTGCGCCAGATCGGGGGAAGGAAACCAGGGGTAGCCCCAACCGAGCGTCCAGGAATCGGATGCTGTGTCCAGAAACGGAACGAACAATCTGGCGCGTTGGTGGTAGACCACATAGAAGAACCCGGTGGTATCTGCGTGGTCGATACGGAATCTTTGTGACAACCAATCGAACCATTTTTCGTTGGTTTCCGCATATCGTGTTCCATACAGTGTATCGTACAGGACGAACGATGCCGCACTGTGAGAATTGCAGGCGGCGAAGACCAAGTCCGGCTCGCAGGCGATTCCACCGCTTCGGCTTCTTTCCGTCTGGACGTGCAACCGTTCGATGGCTTGACGCAGATCGTAATTGACGGTACGTCCGTCCCGCCAAACGAAATTCCAGCCTTCGTCGGAGTACCGCGTGTCGCCCGTCAACAATTCGTACAGGCACATCAACTGAGTCAGATGGCCGGTGTACATGACGTTGTCGTACAGACACGGATCAGGGGTGTCATCGCCGTATCTCCAGTAGACGGTCACGTAATCCCAGACTCGCCGATCGATCATCCGCTCACAAATGTCGTGCAATTGGCGTTGTACCAGATCTCGATACGCCGGCGTCTTCGCAGCCATCGCGGCGCAACCGTAACCAGCGAACGCCAGTTGATAACGCAGGCTGGTGACCCCCAATTGCTCGCGCGATTGATGCCAACCCGGCCATCGCAACTCACTGCGGTCTTGCATGAACGTCAATTGCGAGAACCAGCGGCCGATTGCCAATTCACGATCGCTCAACCCTTCTTGCCAGCCGCCCGTGCTGGACTCGATCGGCAGACTCTGGGATTCTCCGGCCACAGCACAGAGGACCAGAGCGTGCACCGCGAAGCAGAACGCCAAACAATACCACCAGCGACACAACGTTTCCATGATTGCTCCTCGATTTCGGTTTCCAAATGGATCTTCTCGTGGCAGTGGCTTGGCCTCGGAATCCGCCACGACGGTCATTCACTCGCCGAAGCCGGTCGTCCCGGCAGTTTCTCTTTGCACGCTCATCTGCTGCGATCCCTGCAACCGATACAAAGATGAGCGGCCCGTTTTTGACGCTGCTACCAACAGAATCCCGACTATTTCGGGTTGTTGACGTTCCCGGAAATAAAGGCAGGCTCTGGAAACCATATCATGGCTCGTACAGTTCTCCAGGTAATCTCTTGCGTTTGGTACGGCCTTCTTGTATCGGGAGCCGTGCTAGCAGATGATGCTAGCACATTCGAATCGGACCCTCCACAGGAGACGGTCCCGCTAACTTTGGATCAGTTGGAGGATCTGGCCCTGCAACGGCACCCCACATTGGCGGTGGCCAGCCGGCGAATCGAAGCCCTGCAAGGCGCATACGTTCAAGCGGGTTTGTATCCCAACCCCATGATTGGCTATCATGGCGAGGAGATCGGAGACGAGGGGCGTGCGGGCCAGCAGGGGATCGTGGTGGCCCAGCGTATCGTCACGGCTGGAAAGCTGGGCTGGAACCGCGAAGTGGTAGCTCAGGAGATCGCAGCGGCACAACAGCATTGGCAGATGCAGCGTTATCGCGTGATCAGCGATGTTCGCGTGGCCGCGCACGAAGTGATCGCCGCGCAACGCACGGTCGAGTTGTCGGAACGACTGGTTCAATTGGGAACCGATTTTCAGCAGACGGCGCAGCGGTTATTCGAGGCCCTGGAGGTCAGCCGACGGGATGTGTTGCAAGCCAGCATCGAAGCCAGTGCTGCCGAACTCAGGCTGCAACGGGCTCGGCAAACGCTCGACGGACGATGGAAACAACTGGCAGCTCACATCGGAATGGCGGATCTGCCCTTGATGCCCATCGAAGACGTCTGGGATCAGGACGACGCCGCCCCCTTGGACTGGGACGAAACGCTTCAGCGAGTACTACAAGAGAGCCCCGAGTGGCTTCAGGCGTCGGTGGAAATCGAACGCGCTCGAGCCGATGTGTCCCGGCAGTTCGCCAACACTCGACCTGACGTCGAACTGGTGGGAAGCGTCAGTTACAACGATGCCTCGCGTGACGCCATCGCGGGGATCGGCGTATCGATTCCGCTGCAGTTGTTCGACCGCAATCAAGGGAATATCTTACGTGCGCGAGCCGAGTTGCAGGCGGCTTACGAGGAACTTCATCGCGTGGAATTGATGCTGCAACGCCGTCTGGCTGCCGTTTTCCAAGAGTACGAAAACGCCTTTGTGACGGTCGGCAGATACCAGGACGAAATTCTACCGACTGCCAGCGAGGCTCTGGAGCTGGTTGGACAAGGGTACCAGCAGGGCGAGGTCGAGTATTTGGAACTACTGACCGTCCAACGCACTTTTTTCCAGACGAGTCTGGATTTTGTGGAAGCATTTCGTGATCTCCAGGTCAGCCGAACTCGCATCGCCAATCTGCTGTTGGCCAATGCTTTGGAAGACCCGGGGCCTTAGCCCGGATTATTCATCAAGTTGGCGTGTGTCTCCCTAAGTATTTTGATGCCAACGTGTTACGGCCATCTTGCCCAAAGCGCCGCGCAGATCAGCCGAGACGCGTTAGCGTCCGGTTGGTGCAGCCGTTACGGTAACCGGGGCTAGCGCCCTGCGGCTGATGAATGATCCGGGTTAGCGCGGCCTCCGGCGGCAGCCAAAGTGGAACGGAATTCTATGCGGCGAAAAAGGGTCGATAGCCCGTTGGGAAATTCGATGGTCATTTTCTTGCCGATGCTTGGCCGCGAAGACACAGATTTTCAAGGTCATCGAAGAAATGAGGGTACGTCTTCGCTGTGCAACCGGGGTCCAGGATAGTGACGCCCGCAGTGCGCAAGCCGACCAACGCCAGACTCATCGCCATGCGATGATCCTGGTAGGTCTCGATTCGCGCTGGGCGCAACGGTTCCGGGTTGATCCGCAACCCGTCGGGCCATTCCTCGACTTGCGCGCCCAACTTTCGCAGCTCTCGGGCCAAGTCGCTGATGCGGTCGGTTTCTTTGTGGCGGATATGACCGACGCCGGTGATCGTGGTGGGACCCCGGGCAAAAAGGGCGACGGCTGCCAGCGTCTGTACCGTGTCGCTGATAGCGTTCATATCCACGTCGATACCCTGCAAGATACCACCTTGTACGCATAGTCCCGCGTCGGTTTCCTGCACGACACAGCCCATGCGAGCCAGGCAATCACAGAATCCTACGTCGCCTTGCAAGGCGTCGCGGCGCAGATCCTGGACGGTGACTCTCCCGCCCGTGATCGCGGCGGCAGCCCAGAAATAGCTGGCGGCGGACGCATCGGGCTCGATCGTGTACTGACATGCCCGATAGGGATGACCGGGAAGGATACGAAAACGCGACAGGTCCGTCGGATCGACATCGAACGCGGCGCCGAAAGCCTTCATCACTGCCAGCGTCATGTGAACGTAAGGCTGCGAGACCAAGGGACCGTCCACGACCAATTCGACGCCTCGCCTGGCATGCGGCGCCGCCAGCAGCAGACCGCTGAGGAACTGGCTGGAAATGTCGCCGCGCACCGTGGCGCGCCCGCCCGCCAAGCCGGAAGCCTGTACGATGACTGGAGGGCACCCGTTCTCGCGTTCCGCACGGACATCGGCGCCCAACTGGCGCAGCGCGTCCAACATATCGGCGATCGGCCGCTGCTGCATGCGAGCGACTCCGTCCAAGCGAAAAGTGCCGTGGCCCAGCGTCGTCGCGGCGGTCAAAAAGCGGAGCGAAGTGCCGCTGTTGGCCAAGAACAACCGAGCGCTGGTCGCGGGGATTCGTCCGCTGCAACCATCGACGATGATCTGATCCGATGCGTCGCCCGTGCGCGTGCCGATCCCCAACTGCTGAAGCGACTGGAGCATGACGCGCGTGTCTTCGCTGTCCAACGCGCCATGCAGCGTCGATCGGCCGTCGGCCAACGCGGCACAGATCAGTGCCCGGTTGGTGATGCTCTTGGAGCCTGGCGGTCGAATCGAGCCGCAGACGGGGCCACATGGCTGGATGGTCCGCTCGGCAGTCACGGTTCGACGATCTTCCATAAATAGCGGTCGCTACGAACGTACAACGCATCGCCGGACATGGCCGGTGATGCGTGGATCGGTTGTCCCAACGAGGCTTGCCCGGTGATCTGACCTTCCTCGCGATCCAAACGGATGAAGTTGACCTGGCCGTCGAAGTTGATGCAGACCATCCGATCACCGGCGATGACCGGTGTGGCCCAATGATTGCCGCCCAACCGCAATTGCCAAATCAACTCGCCGGTGGCCAAGTCGCCGCACTTGAGAATGGCGCCGCTGAGCGCATAAACGCGATCCTCGTACACGATCGGGCTGGGCGATCCCGGACTCATCCGCCGCGAATCCCAAAGGATCTCGGGGGAATCGGAATTGTCGCCCAGACGCAAGGCGGTCAATCCGTTCATCGGCGTCAGTAGAAGACGATCGCGACACACCGAAGAACTCATGGATGCACAACCGCTGTCCAGCGTCCAAAGCGGTTGGCCGGTTCGAGGTTCGACAGCGGTCAATCCGCTGGGCGACTGCAGCAGTACGGCAGTGGGGCGACCGGCCTGTCCTGGCAACTCGATGGGCGACGACCAATTGGCTTGACTGGCTCGGGCGATTCGCCAAAGATTCTCGCCCGTCCGGGTATCGATCCCGGCGGCGAACGAATCCCCTTGACTCTCGATCTGGACGACCACCACGCCGTCGACGATCGCGGGCGATGATGCCATGCCGACGTCGCTGCCCGATTGGGGATGCTCGTGCGACAAGCCACGTAACCATTGCAGATGCCCGTCCAAGTCCAAGCAGATCAGATCGTTGGACGAAAAGAAGGCGTAGATTCGTTCTCCATCGCTGGCTGGCGTAGGCGCCGCGCCCGTAATGCTGTCATGCGTGGCGATGCGCCCGGTCGCCCAAAACTGACGTTGCCAGCGCCGATCGCCCGTTTGTGCGTCGTAACACAGCACAAGCAAGCGATCTTCCCGCACGCCGGTGGTGGCCGTCAAATAGACTCGATCGTTGACAACGATAGGGCTGGAGGGACCGCGGCCAGGCAGTTCGATGCGCCATGCGACGTTGGTGTCCTCGTCCCACGTGGCCGGTAGACGGCTGTTGGCTGCTACGCTGCTGTTGGCAGGACCGCGAAATTGAGGCCAATCGGCGCCGACCGCCGCCAGCAGACCAACCAGGATAACGCCATGAAGCTGGATGCGAAACATAATGGATCCCCGTTGGGAAGATATTTGATTTTATCACCTGGTCTGGCACAAGACGGCGGTACCGTACTGGTCGCAGACCCGCAACTGGAACTGCCAGCGTTGAGCCCAAGATTCGGTTTGTTCGTTTTGAGCGATCTTGACCAGAATCACGTTCTTGCCGGCATGCAATCGACCGCGACCAACGTACTGGTCCATGTACATGCCCGCGTGGTAGACGTTATTGGCGGTCAGCAATTCACCGTTCAACCAGACTTTGTTGGCGGTGATCGACCCCAATCGCACCTGTACGTCGCGCGGCTCCGGCGATTCGAGTTCCGCGTAAGCGTACGCGATGGCGCCCTTGTAGCGCCCCAACACTTGGTTCAGGTCGACCATCCCGTACGGATCCTCGGTCGTATAATCGATCCAGCCGATCATCCCTTCTTTGCCCTTATACGTGCCGGTCGGATCCAGGTTCAGCTCGGGACCGTAAGCGGTATCGAATCCGCGAGAGTCGACATGATCGAACGGTGCGATCAGCTTCCACGTGGTAATGAATCCGAAGTGTCTCGGCAGATCCACCGACTGGCCCAACTTTCGCAGCTTGGCTGCCGCTCGACCGACCTGATCCGGGTCGCGGGCGGCGACCAGCGCTTCGCGGAAGACGGGAACGGCTTGGTCCGCGTCGTTGGCCAACAGTTCATCCGCTCGATCCAACGCCTCGGCCACCGCTTCGCGGCGCAGTTCCAAGCAAGGGTCCTCCAGGAATCCGGGGATCAGTCGCCGCGCGGCAGCAGGTTCGGCGTCCAGCAGCAGCTCGAAGGCCAAGCGGCGGGCTCGAGGAGCGTGCGAGTCGTCCTGGATGAACCGTTCCAGCCGATCCAGGGGCAGGGATTGGCCTCCATCCCGTTCCACAATCGTCTCGACCGCCGAACGCAGCCAGTTGGTCGACAGCGGATCTTCGCCAAACCCGGCGAGGATCGTGGGGATGTGGTCTGCATCGGCGCGAACCAAGCGTTGCCAAGCGTCCATGGCCTCGCGATGGTTCTCGCCCTCCGGGCCGACCGCACGGATGGTGTCGACCAAAGCCCGGATCTGGCCGTCCTCGATATCGGCCCGTCCCGCTACGGCCAAGCCGCCCGAGACGCAGATCGTGGCGAACCACGTGAGTTGATGGAAACGGAACCGATTCATGCTGAGCGATCTCCTTATTCTCGTTCGGGTTCGTACGCGAGATTCGGCGAGAGCCAATGTTCGGCTTCGGCGACAGTCAGGCCTTTGCGCTCCGCATAGGATTCGACTTGATCTTTCGTGATCCGGTCGACGGCGAAGTAACGAGCCTGTGGATGCGCGAAGTACAGGCCGCAAACGCTGGCCGTGGGCAACATGGCAAAGGATTCTGTCAGTGAAACGCCCGTGTGTTGTTCGGCGTCCAGCAGGTCGAACAGGATACGTTTTTCCGTATGGTCCGGTTGCGCCGGGTAGCCCGGCGCCGGTCGGATGCCGCGGTACCGTTCCGAGATCAGTTCCTCGGTCGTATGTTGCCGCTGGTGTTCGTAGCCCCAATCGATCCGCGCTCGTTCGTGCAGGCATTCCGCAAACGCCTCGGCCAACCGGTCCGCCAACGCTTTGACCATAATCGAATCGTAATCGTCGTGTTGCTCATCGAATCGGGCGCACAGTTCGTCGGTGCCAATTCCGGCGGTGACCAGAAAAGCACCGAGATAGTCCTCGCGTCCGGAATCGAGCGGGGCGACGTAATCGGCCAGCGCACGAAAGCAATCCTGACCGCGCCGTTCCCACTGCTGTCTCAGGGTATGCAGCCGAGTTCGTTCTTCACGACGGGTATCATCGGTGAACAACACGATATCATCCCCGTCGGCAGCGGCCGGCCAAAACCCGTAGACTGCTTTGGCTGTCAGCCAATGATTGGCAATGATCCGATCCAGCAACTGGCGGGCGTTTTCGTACAATTCGGTAGCCACCGCGCCGACGCGTTCGTCGTTAAGGATCCTGGGGTACTTGCCCTTCAGCTCCCAAGCCATGAAGAACGGCGACCAATCAATATAGTCCACCAGGTGCGCCAACGGAAAGTGTTCGAGCGCCCGGTATCCCAGGAAGGAAGGTCGATCGATGGTGACGGTCGCCCAATCGGTGGTGAACCGCCGGCGACGAGCCTCTTCGTACGGCACCAACTTGATGTTCCGCTGCTGGAACGATGCCACCAACTCCGCCTGTAGCCGTTCGTTCTGCCGTACCAATTCCGGACGCATTTCGGGGCTGATCAACCGGTCGACCACTCCGACGCTGCGGGATGCGTCCAGGACGTGGATCGTCGGATGGCTGTAGCTCGGCGCGATTTTGACCGCCGTATGCTTCGCGCTGGTCGTTGCGCCGCCGATCAACAGGGGCTGTTGAAAACCAGCGTGTTCCAGTTCCCGAGCGACGTACACCATTTCGTCCAGACTGGGTGTGATCAAGCCGGATAAACCGACGATATCCACGTTCTTTTCGATGGCCTGTTGCAGGATGCGATCGGCCGGCACCATTACGCCCAGATCGATGACCTCGTAGTTATTGCAAGCCAGCACGACGCCGACGATATTCTTGCCAATGTCATGCACGTCGCCCTTGACGGTTGCCATCAGGATGCGGCCGCGAGTCTGCTGAGCCGCCTGGCCCGCATCGGCCTTTTCCTGAGCCATGAACGGTTCCAGGTACGCGACAGCCTTCTTCATGACGCGAGCCGATTTTACCACCTGCGGCAAGAACATTTTGCCTTCGCCGAACAGATCGCCGACGTAGCTCATCCCCTCCATCAGCGGACCTTCGATGATCTGCAGGCATCGATCGACGCGTTGTCTCGCTTCCTCGACATCCTGTTCGATGAATTTATCGATGCCTTTGATCAACGCATGTTTCAGGCGATCGGCCAAGGCAGCGTCGCGCCAAGCCAAGTCTTCCTTCTGTTCGCGTTTTCCGTGGGATCGGAACTGTTCTGCGAAATCGACCAAACGCTCCGTGGCATCCGCGCGGCGGTTCAGCAGCACGTCCTCGACCCGCTCCAACAGGTCGGGCGGGATCGATTCGTACACCGTCAACTGGCCCGCGTTGACGATCCCCATGTCCAAGCCGGCGCGGATCGCATGGTACAAGAAGGCGGCATGGATGGCTTCGCGGACCGGATCGTTTCCGCGGAACGAAAACGACACGTTGCTGACCCCGCCCGAAATCTTGGCGTTCGGGCAGACCTGCTTGATCCGCTGCGTGGCTTCCAGGAAGTTCACGGCATAGTTGTTGTGTTCGTCGATCCCTGTCGCGACCGTCAGGATGTTCGGATCGAAGATGATGTCCTGCGGTGGAAAACCGACCTGTTTAGTCAGGATCTGATAAGCGCGGTGGCAGATCCGCACCTTGTCATCCGTCTCGGTCGCCTGACCGTTTTCGTCGAACGCCATCACCACCACGGCGGCGCCGTAACGCCGGATCAATCGGGCTCGGCGGATGAACTCCGCTTCGCCATCCTTCAAACTGATCGAATTCACGATCCCCTTGCCCTGGACGCACTTCAGCCCCGCTTCCAGGACCGACCATTTCGAACTGTCGATCATCAGCGGCACGCGGCAGATATCGGGTTCGGCGGCGATCAAATGCAAGAACCGTGCCATCGCCACTTCGCCCTCCAACAAGTCGGCATCCATGTTGATGTCGATCACGTTCGCCCCGCCCTCGATCTGCTGGCGAGCGACATCCAACGCGGACTCGTAATCCTCGGCTCCGATCAATCGAGCAAATTTCTTCGAACCGGTCACGTTCGTACGTTCACCGATCATCAGGAAGTTGCTCTCCGGACGCAGGACCAATGCATCCTGGCCGCTCAACCGCATCCACGGTTCGAGCACCGGTCGCTGCCGAGGCGGCTGGCCCCGGACCATTTCCGCAAACGCGCGGATGTGGTCGGGCGTGGTTCCGCAACAGCCCCCCACAACGTTCAACCAGCCCTCGGCGACGAATTCGCGCAGCACGGCAACCATTTGCTCGGGCGTTTCGTCGTAGCCACCGAATTCGTTGGGCAGCCCGGCATTGGGGTGGCAGCTTACGTACACCGACGCGATCCTCGACAACTCCTGCACGTAAGGACGCATCCGCTCGGGACCCAACGCGCAATTGATCCCGACACTCAACAGGTCGAAATGCGAGATGGAATTCCAGAACGCTTCGATCGTCTGCCCGGACAAGGTTCGCCCGCTGGCATCGGTCACCGTTACCGAGGCCATGACCGGTAGGCGTTGTCCGCGGTCCGAGAAACACTGGTCGATCGCAAACAGACACGCCTTCAGATTCAGCGTGTCGAAAGTCGTCTCCGGAAACAGGATGTCCACCCCGCCATCCATCAACGCCGCCACCTGCTCGTAATAAGCCGCGACCAATTGGTCGAAGGTGATCGCCCGGTAACCCGGATCTTCAACTCGCGGCGACATCGACGCCGTCTTGGTCGTCGGACCGATCGAACCGGCGACGAAGCGCGGCTGGTGCGGCGTCCGCTGGCGGAATTCCTCCACCGCCACTCGGGCACATGCCACCGCGGCCAGGTTCAGTTCCCGAGCCAGGTCTTGCAGATCGAAATCCTCCAACGCCACCGCCGTAGCGCCGAACGTGTTCGTCTCGATAATATCCGCGCCCGCCTCCAGGTAGCTTCGGTGAATGCCAGTCACCAATTCGGGTCGGGTCAGGCACAACAGGTCGATCAGATTGCGCAGCGGCTTGTGGTATTCGGCGAAACGTTCGCCGCGCACGTCTTGTTCGTCCAGTTCCAACGTTTGCACCATGGTTCCCATGGCGCCATCAAGCACCAGGATTCGCTGCTCGAGCAGTTGTTCGAGGACCGGTGGACCCGTTTGACCGGATATGCTTGCCATCATTCGCCGCAAATGCCCTTTAGGATCGGCAAAGAAATAAATGTCGGTTATTCCGTGAGCGGCACGGCGCTAGCCGCCGGTTTCTACACGGCACGGCGCTAGCCGCCGGTTTCTACACGGCACGGCGCTAGCCGCCAGTTTCTACACGGCACGGCGCTAGCCGCCAGTTTTTTTTCAGTGCTCGCGAACCGGTGGCTAGCGCCATTCCGCTCAGTTTATTCTTTGCCGATCCTTATTGTGGATGTCTGTTCTCAAAGCCGAGCGGTAATCTTCGCGGTTTTCACGCAGATCATCAAGGCGTCAACTGCGGTTTGTTACCACGGATAACCGATTGGCGTGCGATTTCGGGCCGTCAATGGTGACGTGCGTCACGAAAACGCATGTCTGCTCGTGCTCGTGCTCGATTGCGGGAAGCCGATTACGATAACGAGTACGATAACGAGTACGAAGGCTGCCTGGGTTAAAGGCGTCAGTCCGCGTAAGAGTCTTCAGTCGTAACATGCGCGCACGGTGCGCGCATCTTTGTAGGTTGGGACTCTGTCCCGACCGGGTCGGGTCGGAGACCCAACCTACGTCGGTTGCGAGCGTCAGTCCGCGTTAATAAACATGTGACCGGCTGGTTACCGCTGGCAACCCTTGCGGGACTGCTTTACATTGAAAGTGCGTTCCTGGTGATTTCATGCACGTATCTGAAGAAGGATTGGCGCCATGTCTCGTGCTTTGCCGTTCCGCAGTTCGCAGGTCCGGGCTTGCCGGTTGTTGTCCGATCGGCTGGGTTGGGGTGCGTTCCTCGTCCTCACCGCTTTCCTACTGGTCGCTTCCACCACCGCATCGGATCTGCGAGTGTTGCCCGAAGGACGTTTGCCGGATGATCGCCGTCTGCAACCGCTGAAGGATCTGGACGGATATTTTCCCTTTCAACCGCCGGCGGATCTGGATGCCTGGCAGCAGCGAGCGGAAAAGGTTCGCCGCCAGGTGCTCGTTTCCCAAGGGCTGTGGCCGCTGCCGGAGCGGACGCCGTTAAACGCTGTCATCCACGGCCGCATCGAAAAACCGGGGTATACCATCGAAAAGGTGTACTTCGAGAGCTTTCCGGGCTTTTACGTCACGGGGAACCTTTATCGACCCGAAAAGGGGTCCGGCCGAGTGCCTGGCATCTTGTCGCCTCACGGCCATTGGCCCAACGGGCGGTTCTACGATGCGGGCGAGGCGAACGTGCTGCGGCAGATCGTCCAAGGCGCTGAACGATTCGAGGACGGCGGTCGCAGCCCGATGCAGGCGCGCAGCGTGCAACTGGCCAAGATGGGTTGTGTCGTATTCCACTATGACATGATCGGTTACGCCGATAGCCAGCAGATCTCGTACGAGATGGCTCATCGATTCGCCAAGCAGCGGCCCGAGATGAACCGGGCCGAGGGGTGGGGACTGTACAGTCCTCAGGCCGAATCGCATCTGCAATCGGTCATGGGCCTGCATACGTGGAATTCCATCCGAGCGTTGGATTTTCTCGAATCCCTGCCCGACGTCGATCCGCATCGCTTGGGCGCGACCGGCGCCAGCGGCGGTGGCACGCAAACGTTCATGCTGGCCGCGATCGATCCGCGGCTGGCGGTCAGTTTTCCCGCCGTGATGGTCTCGACCGCCATGCAGGGCGGTTGCGTCTGCGAGAACGCTTGCCTGCTGCGAATCGGAACCGGCAATATTGAATTCTCCGCCCTGTTCGCACCCAAGCCTCAAGCCTTGACCGGCGCCGATGATTGGACTCGGGAGATGGAAACCAAAGGCTTCCCGGAACTGAAGCAGTTGTACGAAATGTACCAAGCTGGCGACAAAGTCCGCTTACACCCGCTGGTCTGGTTCCGGCACAATTTCAACTACGTCAATCGCGCGCTGATGTACGAGTGGATGAATCAGCATTTCGAGCTGGGATTGCCATCGCCGATCGTCGAAGGTCCCTATCAGCGTCTAACGCCCGACGATCTGACGGTCTGGAACGCCGAGCACCCACAACCGCAAGGAGGCGATCAATTTGAACGCGATCTGCTACGAGCCTGGAAGACCGATAGCGATCGTCAATTGGCCGCTTTGATCCCGCAAGACGCCGCCGATGACGACCGTTTCCAACGAATCCTTGGGGGCGCACTGCAAACGTTGATCGGGCGCAACCTGCCGTCGCCGGACGATCTGGAGTTCGACCAGCGTGCGCGGAGCGAACACGACGGTTGGGTGCAAATCCACGGGTTATTGAACCATCGGGCGGCGGGCGAGCAGTTGCCGGTAGTGCTGTTGGAACCGGATTCGGCAGTCGATCGAACGGTGGTCTGGTTATCGTCGGAGGGCAAATCCGGACTGTTCGAACCTTCCGGAGCCTTACACCCGGCGGTCGCGGCACTGCTGGACTCGGGGGCGGCAGTCTTGGGCGGCGACCTGCTGTATCAGGGTGAATTCCTGCCGACGGGGGAAGCGTTGCAACAGACGCCGCGAGTGAAAAACCCGCGTGAGGCGGCAGCCTATACGTTTGGTTACAACCACACGGTGTTCGCCAGTCGCGTCCATGATGTGTTGACGTTGATCGCTTTTGCTCGCCAGCGGATGCCCGAACAGCAAGTCGATCTGGCGGGGCTGAGCGGCAGCGGCCCTTGGGCGGCCGCCGCGCTGTCGGTCGTTGGCGACGCGGTCGACAAAGCGGTCGTCGACACCTGGGGATTCCGTTTCGCGACCGTCGACGATCTGCATTCGCCCGAATTCTTGCCGGGCGGAGCCAAGTACTTTGACCTGCCGGGCATGTTGGCTCTAGCCCGCAGCCGGATCTGGCTGGCCGGCGAATCCGAGAACACGGTGTCGGTGTTGATCCAAACCTGGCAAGCCACCGATCGCAGCGACCACCTGACGATCTACGACGGCCCCGAAGACGAGATCCCCGCCCAAGCCGTCCGCTGGTTGCTGGACTGATCGGATGCTGAGCATGAGCAAAGAGTTTTCGGCCAGCGACCAACGATCCGGAAGCAAGCGTGTCCAAAAACGACTCCCGCCCGATTTCACCAAAAGTACCAGCCGGGGTACCCCAATGAGCGGATTGGCGTTAGTCATTGAAAAAACCGGCGGCCAGAGCCTTGCCTCTCACTTTGGCCGCCACCGTTTTACGTCGCCCCTTCCCGGTCGACGTTGCCGCCGGACGTGGCCGTGCTCAGCGAGTTCACAACATGGTCCCAGCGATCGAAGAAGTCCTTCGGCGGGAAACGCTGAGGGACTTCGCGCGCTCGGGTACTCATCTGCCGTCGCAATGGATGATCGCTCAACAGCCGATCGATTCCGGCGGCCAGCGCCTCGACATCTCCCACCGGCACCAGCAGCCCGTCGACTTCGTGACGAACGATCTGATCCGCTCCGCTGTCGCTGGCGAAAACCACCGCTGGCAAACCGCAGGCCATCGCTTCCAGCAACGCATTGGGAAATCCCTCCCATCGTGACGGAAGCACGAACAGCAGGCCATGCTGCAAAAGCGACGCCGGATTGTCCACCCAACCGACGAACTCGACACGCTCTGCCACTCCCAAATGGGCTGCTTGAGCCTCCAGTTCAGTGCGGCTCGACCCCTCGCCAATGATCTTCAGACCGACGTCCGGATGACGCTCGGCGATCTTGGCAAAGGCTGCGATCAGCAGATCGAACCCTTTTTGGGAACTCAATCGCCCCAACGCAACGAGATAAGGAAGTCGATCCTCGGAAAGCGGCTCCTGATCGTTGTCAACTGGCGACGCGAATACCGCGTTGGGGATCGTAAACACCGGACGCCTGCCGACCAGTTCTCGAACACACGAAGCGATCGCTTCCGTTTGCACCACGGCTGCGGTACATCGAGGATACATCCGACGACGCAGCCATTCCCAAGCGCGAGGCATCCGTTGTCGTCGCGGGTCGCAACGCTCGGCGATCAGTACAGGCCACGAGGCTAGTCTGCTGGCCAGCAACGTCAACACGTTCATGCGATCCGTAAAGCTGATCACCAGATCAGGCCGACTGGCTGCAATCGCCCCGCGCAGCCGAAGAGCGCGTCGGATGTTGGCAATCAAAGCGGCCCAAGGCGAACGCGACGTTCGCAGGCATCCCAACTCGACGCGGCACACGTCGGGATGCAGCGAATACCGGTCATGGCATCGATCACCCAACGTAATCAGCGTGACCCGTCGCCCCGAAGCCGCCCAATGACTGGCCAACAGCGCCAAGACCTTCTCGGCACCGCCCCCGTGCAGCCCATGGATCACCAGCGTCAATCGTCCTCGCATCCCCGACCCCGCAAACTGCCCCCGAAACTCCACCTACCATACCAGAATCCGGTTCCATCCACGACCCCAGTGAAAAGGCCGAAGACATGGCGTTCCAAGATTTCGCCAACCATGGAGAGGACCGATGCGACCGGGTTCCCTTTCGTCACCTCGATTCCAATCGATCGCGAAGGGCGTCTTCGATCGAAGCGATCAACCCTGCCAGCAGCAACTGGACGTTCATCGGCAAGGGTTGTTCTCCATCAATGCAAAAGACGATCCGGTCGTTTTGGAGTGCCGGTGCGATCAACTCGCCTAATTCCTCGAACGTCTCGCGGTCCATGTGTTGTTGAAAACCCGGCACTTCGCTGTAGACGATTTGTAGGATGTCCGGCAACCAATCCGCGAATCGTTGGGCGGCTTGCGGCGAGGCGGATTGGACGATCAGGCTGGCGCGAGGGCCGCCGGGGTCCACGCCGAGCGCGGCCCATCGCAGCCCTTCGGTCAACACGTCGCTGGAACCACCGCCCAAGTGACGCGGAAGCTGCGGCATCAGTTCGACTACCGTGCGGTGGATATAGTCCGGTGGTACCAGCAGGATCTGGATCGGATAGGCTGCGACGGCAGCAAACGCGTCATCGAGCCCGTCTGGGGGCGAACCGGCGAAGATATCGAGTTTCTTCCTTGACAGATCGATGATGCCATCCGGCGCCATCACGATCACCCCTTTGCCGTCCACCGATTCGTCGTTGACTGTGCGGAGGACCATTGAGATCAGTTCGATTCCGCATGAGAGCAAATGGGCCCGAAGCCGTTGCTGATCCACGTCAGACGATTCTTGGAGAAATAGGAGCGTCGATCACCTGCCGCAGCCATTCCGAATCGATCCGCTCCACATCCGTGCTTACGGCTCGCGGTCCTCGGTGACGAGTTCGAAGCTGGCGATCAATTCGGAGGGGATTCGGCGCGGGACGCGGTGGGCGAAGGCGAAAAAGGCCCAGTCGGTTTCGGCTGTGGCGAGGGTCGCGCCGTCGCCAAGTCGGATCATCTTGTACTTGCGCAAAGAACGGACTTTGCGCATGTCCGAAACCCAGGTGTAAATTACGATCCGATCGCCGGAAAAAGCGGCCTGCAGGTACTCGATCTTGTGCGAACGGACGACCCAGCCGGCGCCCATTTGGCGATAACGGTCCGCCGTCCAGCCCTGGGCGCTGGAGTGCGCGACGGCCGCTTGCTGCATCCAGCGGACATACTCCAGATTGTTGACGTGCCCCTGCCCGTCAATGGCCTCGTCCGACACGGTCACATGGTATTCGAAAACTGCTGGCATCGCATGTCCCTGAAGCGAATCTCTTTCATGATATCGAGGTCAGTCGTTGCAATCCGAATAATCCGACGACATGTCGTACCAAGTGGAAACCTTCTTGACAAGATCCAGAAAAAGGCTCGTCATTATTTGCCCATCCTGCAACCATGACCCATATTACCAGGACCGCGCGCTGGTGAATCTCGCTTCGAGAACGCTTGGTGTGACGGCGTGTTGCGGCTCTCACGTCGGGTGGGAAGCCAGACGGAGTCGGGTCCGAGGACGGACGACCGAGTTTGCGGTCGCGGCCTCGTTCGGACCTGAGACCATATTTTTTGGGGTCACTCCCCAAGAAAGGATCGTTTCCATGAGAATTCGCCACTTCATCGCCCCCGCCTTCGCTCTGCTGCTGGTCGTGCCGGCCGGCGCGCAAGATGCGCTGATGCATGACCATCCCTACAATTACCAAGTCACTCCGACCTATGCCAGTTACCACGGATTCAGCGTGCCGGGCCACTGCTGTGGTACCCCGATGCCGCACTACGGTACCTGGTGGACTGGCAGACACCTCGGCCATGGCTATGCCTGCGACCATCACCGGCTTCGTACGGGCTGGTTGGGGCATCGGCTTGCCCTGCGTCACGGTTGCCGAAGCTGCGGAACGGCCGGTTGCTGCGGCGCTCACACCGCCGTGCAAAAGGCCGGTCCCATCCAGAAAGCCGCCGTACAGAAAGGCGCCGTACAGAAAGCCGCTCCCGTTCAGAAGGCGGCTCCGGTGCAACGTGCGATGGTGCAAAAGGCAGCCCCCGTCCAGAAGTCGCCGGTCCAACGCCACTTCGCGGCACACCGAGCCCACGTACCGACGCGAATGATGCGGCACCGCACGCCGCTAGTGTCCCAAAAGGCTTTCCCGGTCGTTCAAAAGGCCGCGCCGGTGGTCCAGAAATCTCATCCGGTCGTTCAAAAGGCTCATCCCGTCCAGAAAGGACACTGGCAGAAATCGGCCCACTGCTGCGGTACCGTAGCCCACGGCCGGCACGCGCGTCCCACGTTGTGCGAGCGACTGCACGCTCGGCGAGCCCTGCGTGCATCGTTGCGGATGCAAGCTTGGGGTACCGCTTGCTGCTCGGACGTCAAAGGCGGCAAGGGCGGCATGCTGATGGAACCGTACTACGGTCCGCCTGCCGGTACATGGGAAGCCGACGAAGAAGATTCGATTCTGACTCCCAATTCCAGTGGTACCACTAACCCAACCAGTTGGGGACCTACAACCTGATCGGACAAAGAGATCACAGTCTCGAAGTGGGAAGTGAGCGGTATGGTGCGAGCCGCGGACGAAATGTCCGCGGCTCGTTGTCATGCTGCTCGACGCGGCTGTGAAAAGCTAGTCGGCACTCAGCGGGGTGAGATGGACGTTGCGGAAGTGGATCTTGCCGCCTTCGGATTGCAACCCGATCGGGCCCGCCAGCACGTCGCAGTCGGTGGCCTCGTTGACCTTTTCGCCATTGATCACCAACGTCAGATCGCCGCCCTTCAGCGTGATTTCATACTTGTTCCACTCGCCCGGCTCTTTTTCGGCGTCCTTGATCTTGCCGACGCCCCAGAAGTCGCCCAATGCCTTGTGACCTCTTATCTCGCGCCAACGCTGTTTGTCGCCGCTGAGTTTGAATCCGTAAAAGCCCCAAATGTCGCCCGCGCTGCCATGCATCAACTGAGCCTCGACGCATTTGGGTAAGAACGAAATCGGCTCGCTGGCAATCCGCAGAAGCACGCCGTTATTCCCGGGTTCGGTTCCCGGTGCCCAACGCCACTCGAGACTCAGCTTAAAATCCTGGAACTTCTGCTTGGTATACAAATAACCCAGTGGGGTTCCCGTGCACGTCAAGATTCCATCTTCGAGGCTCCAAACATCCTCCTTCTTGACATCTTCGATCAGATGGTAGTCCCAGTCGTCCAATCCTGCCCCGCCCAATAAATCGATTTTCTCTTGAGCCACCGTTACGCTCGTTCCGACCAACAGGGCCAAAAGAAGTGCGAGCATTGATGTTGTAGCTTTCCACATGTTGCCATCTCCTTGAAAAACGGGTGTCAAAAACCATTTGGTCCACGGCTACCCAGGATACACAGAATCGGTCGGGTTGGTAAGGACGCAGACGAGGCGAATTCTTCGTGTCTCGTTGGCGGCGACGATTATCGAACCGTCGGTCGGAAGGCTTGGCAGCCGATCTCGGCCATTCGCTGCTTCAGTACGGTGAAAGTCGCATCGTCCGGGCAGACGCCGATAATCGCGCCGCCGGAGCCCGCGAACTTCGCGCTGACGCCGACCGAACGTGCCGTTTCGATCATCTGCAGGTGGCTGGGATGGATCGGTACGATGCTGCGTCTCAAGTCGAAATTCTCGTCCATCAATCGACTCAGTTCGGGTGTGTCGCCCCGCAACAGGGCGTCTCGCGCTTGGTGAGCCAACTGGGCGAACCGATCCATCGCGGCCAGCACGACCGGATCGCCTTGTTCGTATCGGGCGCGCAACGGCGTATGCGAGACCTCGGTCGGCTCCCCTGCGTCGGCGCTGAAGGCGACGTACAGCGGCGGCAATAGGGTAGGGTCCATCGGCTCGTACACACCGTAACGGAAGCCGTGCTGCTGACGCATCGATTCTCGGGCAAAGTCCATGTAGACCACGCCCTCGTGAACCTGGATCACTCGATCCTGCAAACCGGCCATGATTCCCAATTCCTCGGTCTCGACGCTCAACGCCAGCGACGGCTGAAGATAAAGGGGGATCTGGACGTTGTAGAACTTCATCAACGCTCGCAAGGTCGCCACGATAATCGCGCTGGACCCAGCCAATCCGACACAGCGAGGGATGTTGCTCTCGTACCGCACCGAGAAATTCCGCTGGTGCAAACGATGTTTTCCGCGACAGTATTCCAAGAACTTCTTGATCGTCGCTTTGACCAGCCGGATACCACCGTAGTAACCGTGCAGACGCACATCGCGAGCCAGTTCTTCGATCGAATCGAATCGGCTCTGATCCTCCTGGCTCAGCACCAGTTCCAGCCGCTCCCATTCGTACAGGATCACTTCCGCGAAGAAGTCGTGGACAATGATCGATATCGTCTTGCCGTGGTAGCCGTCCGACGGATTGCCGATCAATCCGCAACGAGCCGATCCTCGGGTTCGAATGATCTCCATGGCTGTGCCTCCTGCGGGAATGCCATCGCCGCCGTTGCGATCAAGGCCGCTCGAGCAAGGCCTGGATGTGTTCCCGCAATCCATCACCGAATTGCGGGTCGGCCAAAGCGAAATCGACGAACGCGCGAAAATAACTGCCGAAATTTCCGATATCGTAGCGGCGTTCATGAGGGTGAAGCCGGACCCCCAGCCCTTTGCCCCCTTCGCTTAGAATCGTCTGAATCGCATCGGTCAG
Organism: Planctomycetaceae bacterium; assembly: GCA_007121535.1. Lineage (GTDB taxonomy): Bacteria > Planctomycetota > Planctomycetia > Pirellulales > Pirellulaceae > SKKK01. Next base: position 21,480 of record SKKK01000147.1, read on the forward strand.
TTGAATCTCGCCCCCTTTGCCCGGGCGGGTTTCGGCCAGCTTGTCGAAGATCACCGGATTAAAGACGTAGCGGGCTGCGACCGCCAGGTTGGAAGGTGCTTCGTCCACCGCAGGCTTCTCGATCAAACTCTCCAAGTCGAAAACGTCATCCACCGACCCGCGAGGTTTGGCGATCCCGTACCGAAACACCTCGTCGCGCGGCACCTCCTCGAACGCAACGACCACATCCGCCCCGGTGGTCTCGAACAAGGCGGTCATGCGAGCCACGATGTCGGATTGGGCGTTCAAGCCGATGATGGAATCCCCCAGGGCCACCACGAACGGTTGTTTGCCCACCAGCGGAGCCGCACACAGCACGGCATGTCCCAAACCAAGCTGCCGTCGCTGACGCGTGTAAAAATATTCCATCTCTTGACGCTCGAAGTCCAGCTCGGCCAATGCTTGCTCGCGGCCACTTTCCCGCAAATACGTGATCAGATCGCCGTCGGTGTCGAAATGGTTTTCGATCGAGTGTTTTCCCTTGCCGGTCACGAACAATAAACGGCCGATGCCAGACAACGCCAGTTCTTCGACCACGTGTTGAGCCACCGGTTTGCGTCCCACCGGCAGCATCTCCTTGGGCTGGCTCTTGGTCGCGGGCAACAGACGCGTGCCCAATCCGGCGACCGGAACAACCGCGATATCGATCGACATAATTTTCCTTTAACGCAGAGGCTGCGAAATCCCGGGCGTCTCGGCACGATTGTGACGGATCGCACTGAAATCCTGTATGCCACCTTTCTACCTCACGTGGTTTCCGGTCGCAACCGTAGATAGGCTGGGTCTCCGACCCGATTCGGCCGAAACGGAGTCCCCGCCTGCGAAGATGCTGCTTCGCTTACTCTTGCTGCGCGTGCCGCGCGATCTGTTGCGGGTCGAGAGCACTGCGATGGCTGATGCGGCTGCCGTAGATCTGCAAGGCTCGAATCTCGCCGCGGAACTGGCGGTCCAGGCCGAAGCTGCGCATGGTTTCGTTGAAATTGCCGATCGCCAACGGCCCGGGCTCCACCGCGACCGGGCCGGCGGCGTAGGTGGTTTTGCGGTCGAGCTTCACTGGGGTCGGTCCGGGCGCGTCGCGCGGTTCGCTGAAGTACCAAGCGACGTTGTCGCGCGACTGCGTGGCATCGTAGCTGACGGCGAAAAAGGTCCACTTGCCCACCACCAATTTGCCTGGGGAACTGTCGTTGCGAACCGAGTCGGGCCATTGGTTGACCGCCAGACGTAAACCCCCGTCGGAGTGGCACACCAAGTCGATACCGGAATGATCCCGATCCAAGCAGAAAACGATCCGGTTGCCGCCGCTGCCGATCTGAAGGCTCTCCGGTTTGACCCAGCCCAAGATCGTGAACGAGCGCAGGCCGCGTAGATCGTCGGTGGCCCGGTCGTCGCCTCGCGCCCAGCCCCACGGTTGGCCGTTCGGGAAATGCAGCGAACCGGCCGTTCCTCGCCGCGCGGTTCCGTGCAGCTTCAAGGCGGGTTTCTCACCCCGTTCGAATCCGACTCGCACGATCGGCTCGCTCGGGTCGCGATCGACGGCGATCTCCATAATGTGCTGGCCCACGCCGCCGCGAGCATCGGTGACGGTCAGCGTGACGCAATAGAGCCCCGATTGCTGATACACGTGGGTGGGGCGGGGCGAATCGCTGGTCGTGCCGTCGCCGAAGTCCCAATGCATCCGCTCGCCGCCCGTGCCCGTGAACTCGATTTTCAACGGCGGCTGGCCTGCGGTCACCGAAGCGGTGATTCTCGCCTCGGGCCGTAGCGGCTCATCCGGCTGATAGGGTGTCAACCGGAAAGCAATGTCCGAACGCGCGGCCGTCAGAGTGAATCGCCCCGCGGGCGCTGTCCCTAACGGTGCGATCGTCATCGTCCACGGATCGATCCGATCGAATTTGTACGGCCGGTCGCCCGGCAACTCGACCGTCCCCGTCCCCGGCTTCTGAAAATAGACCAAGTAGTACGCGCCCGGCTTGGCCAGCATGAATCGATCGTTGTCTTCTCGTGTCGGCCCTAAATCCTCAAACGGCGGTGCGTCGGCCATCAGTTCCTTCAGCCAAGCGATCCGCTGCGGGCTGGTCCCGTGCAGCACGCCGCCTTTGGACCACCACAGCAGATCCTCCGGATGTTGATACGTCTCGCCGTGCCCCACGTAGCCGCCGCACATCGTCCCGATCCAGAACCGGCGGACCATCTCCTCGGGGCTCAGGTTGCCCCAGCCCTGCGGGATGTTGCCCTCGTAGCCGCACTCGTCGATCACCACCGGCCGCTTGTACTGCTCGCGCCACTCGATCACGCGATGCACGTCATGGCGTTGGATGCTGGAGTGTGTCACCCACGGTTTCGAGTAATCGTAGAAACCGCGGCAGTTGTGAATGCTGCGCAGACGTTGATGCCCGTCCTCGTTTTGCAAGATCTGAAAGAATCGGTCCCAATCGGCCATCTGCTTATCGCCTCGATGATTGGCCATCGCACCCGGCGCCATCAGATCGAATTCGTTGGCCAGCGACCACCAAAGGTTGCGAAAGGCGCCCAGCCGAGCGATGGCGTACCGCAAATAGCGATCGTCGTTGGCCGAGCCCATTTCGGCGAACCCCCAGCGGTCGTAGGGGTGCCAGAGGATCAGGTCGGCTTCGATGCCCAACTGCTGCAAATCCAAAATTCGCTGTTCCAAGTGCCGCCAAAACAGCGGGTCGGGGCGAGTGAAGTCGAATTTGCCGTCGGCCTTCTTGACAAACGCAAACCGTTCCGGCTCGTTGCGATTGTAAGCATAGCTCTTGGGAAACACGCAGAAGCGGATCTTGTTGAACGGCGAATCCGCCAGCGTTTCGAGCGTCTGCCGCTGCATCGCTTCGGGCTGGTGGATCCAGGCGTAGCAGGTCGTCCCGAATTGGTGATATGGTGTGCCGTCGGCGTAGCGGAAATAGTAAGTCTTGAATACCTCGACCGGTCCACGATTGCCCTCCGAAGGCGAAGTGACGGTCAGCGAACCGGTTTGGCCATCCAGTTCCGGTCGGTTGCTGGACGTCTTGTACCGCCACGTACCGGCGGTGGGAGGCGAAAAACGGACCTTGTACACGTCATCGCCGTCCCAAAAGCCCAAGACCTCGATCGTTCGGTCGCCCCGGGAAAACTCGGCCTTCAGTTGCACGTCGACATACGGATTGCCACCCGAGGGTCCACGAAGAACGACGTCAGTATGCCCCCATTGCTCGACAGCCCGCACCGTGACACTGTTGACAAGACCCTGCGTCAGGGTCAGTGCAAGGCAAAACAAAAGGGATCGCCAAGGCAATCTGTTCGCGAACCGGTGAATCGTCATTTGTAGGGGCTCCTGAAACTGTCGTAGAAATAGCTTGGTCACGATCCGTTTCAAGGTAACGACGGCGCTCGCGAACATCTTCCGCAATATGAGAAAATTCCTGCGGGATTCTAAGAAGTCTTGAGCGTCAAAACTACTTTGCCGATGTTTTCGCGACGCTGGAGGATCGTATGAGCGGCTTCGGCTTGGGTGATGGGCATCGTCATGACCTTGCCGCCCAAGGCCTTGACCAACTGGATCGCGGCGATGCCCAGACCGCTGGCGCCGGCTTGAACAAGGACCGTCTACCCGGCCTTCAGGTCGCCTTCGAGACAGAGGTTCAGGTACGAGGTTGCCATCGCTTCCGGAATCGATGCGGCTTCGACCATGGACAAGCCGTCCGGAATGGGCACGGCCATGTCGGCCGGAACAGTAGCCCGTTCCGCATATCCCCCACCGCCCAGCAGTGCACAAACGCGGTCCCCGGCCTTCCAGCGCCCCGCCGTCGATGGCTCGACGACGACACCCGCCACCTCCAGCCCCATCCACTGCGGCCAACCCGGAGGAGGCGGATAGTTCCCGGCGCGTTGCAGCAAATCCGCGCGATTCACACCGGCGGCATGGATATCGATGACGATCTCCCCGGGCTTCGGAACCGGATCCGGTACTTCGCTCCAAACCAGCGATCGTGCTTCGTCCACCAAAACGGTGTGCATGTTACCCTCGATCTAAGCGTGGGCTCGGTTGGAGGCCGGCCACAGCGCGTTTCGGTCAGCAGCCGGCCACAGCGCTTATCACGGTGTGCAGACGGTGTTATTCGGCTCGCACGTCGTACGAAAGCAGCAAATCCTGGTCGCGTAGATACAGTTTCCCGTTGGCAAGGACCGGGTGCGACCACGCCGGCGATCTCGAACGATCCGGTTGCTCGAAGCGGCCTCGCTCGATGTACCGCTCCGGATTGACTTCGACCAGGGTCATCGTGCCGGACTCATGCCGGTAATAGAGCCGTCCATCGCCGAGTACAATCGAGCCTTTCGGAGCCACGCCCCTGGGCAGTTCTCGGCCATCCCACATGACTTCCCCCGTCTTGAAGTCGATGCAGATCAGGTTGCCACCTTCGTTGCCTCCATTGGCTCCATACAGATAGCCGTCGTGAACGATCATGCCGCCATGATGGTTTTGCATCCTCCTGGTAAACCAGACTTCCTCGGCCGTGATCCCGCCGCTGGCATCCTTGGCCAGCTTCACCAACCCACCGCCTGTGCCGTACGCTGAAGCAGCGAGTACGAAGCCATCATGGTGAATCGGCGTGGCACAGTTGATTCCCATGCGATTCGCTGGCCGGTCATAGCTCCACAGCAGCGTACCGTCCGAGGCCGCGACCCCGATCAATGCTCTGTGCGTGAATTGTACGTATTGGCGAGTCCCGGCAAGGTCGAATGCGATCGCAGAAGCATAGGCCGCTGACGACCCACCACCACGGCCACCGCCACGGCCGCCGAAGCCACGACCACCTCGACCGGGCCGCGGCGCGACAGGGCCTTCATCGACGACCGGCAACTGGCTCGTCCAGACCAATTCGCCCGTCAATTTATCCAGAGCCGCCAGCGTTGTTTCTTCGCCGCCCGGCGTGCAGAGGATCAGGTCTCGGTCCACCAATGGCGACTCGTTGAACCTCCAGCCTGGTACCCGTCCGCCAAGGTCGCGCGTCAGACTGACCTGCCAGATGATCTGGCCATCGTCAACCTGCAAGCAAGCCAATTCGCCCCCCGATCCGAGAACGTACATCCGTTGACCATCGACCGTCGGCGAACTGCCAGGCCCCTCGCTTCCCTGCGGCAAGCCCTCTCGGAACGCCGGTCCCAGCCGCGTCGTCCACAGCGTCTTGCCATCCGTTTCGGCAAGTGCCCAAACGACTTCGTCATCGCCGAGATTGCTCAAGCCGAAAACCCGTCCTTCAGCGATGGTAGGGGCACTGTATCCGCCACCAAGCCCGTTGACCCTCCAAGCAAGCGGTGGGCCGTCTTCTGTCCATTCCGCCAGCAGGCCACGTTCTCGGGAAACGCCGTTCCGATCGGGACCCTGCCACTGCGGCCAATCGAAAGACGGCAATGATTCCCCGAAAGCGGTCGAACTAGTCAACACCAACACCAGAAGCCAAACATAACGTTTCATAAAAGTACTCGCCTTGAAAAAGGAACGTCGGACGATCTCGGTCACGAGCTTTTCCTTTTACAACCGGAGATTTGCGTCTTTGTTCCGAATTTCCCGTTTATTCGGTACCCGCATGCTGCATTCCAAACTCCTTGCCCATTTGGCTAAACTGCCCGCAATCGGGATAAGCATATCTCGATAAAGGCGAGGCAAGCATCATGAAGATGCCACCCATCAACTACAGAATCAACACATTGCATGCGTCGGTTCGGACGTAGGCAGATCCACAGAAAGATGGGTGGCACCTACCGAGAGCACCTGTCGAGCACCTGTCGAGCATTCTCGCAGGTCGGGGTATACTCAACGTACGCAAAGTCAATGCACTCCTTTCGTCAGCGTCGGCAGAACTTCGTATCGAGGAGCGAGGGACATGTTTCGTCAACACCATCGTCGTCGTTTTTTGCAAGCCATCGGGGCTGGCGCATCGTTCTGGGTACTCCGCGACAGCCGGTCGGCTCGTGCGTATCACGCCAATCAGAAGCTCGGGGCGGCTCTGGTGGGAGTCAGCGGGCGTGGCAGTTGGTTCGTCCAGATCGCCCCTCGCATCGGCACCGACGTGGTGGCCATGTGCGACGTCAATCAGCGGCGGGCCGCCGAGTCTTACGCGAAATTCCCGCACGCGCCCAAGTTCCAGGATTTTCGCCAGATGCTGGCCGAGTGCGACAAACAGATCGACGCCGTGTTCGTCTCGACGCCCGACAACACGCACGCGGTGATTTGTGCGGCGGCCATGCGGGCGGGCAAGCACGTCTACTGCGAAAAACCGCTGACGCACGACGTGGCCGAAGCCCGCGCGCTGCGCCAGATCGCCAGGCAGCAGGCCGTGGTCACGCAGATGGGCAATCAGGGGACCGCGACCGAAGCGTTTCGCCGGGCTGTCGAGTTGATCCGGGCCGGCGCGATCGGTGCGATCCAGGAGATCCATGTCTGGAACGGAGGGGGCACGGGGCCTCGCAAACCGCCTGAGGGCAGCCAATCGGTGCCTGAGGAATTGAACTGGGATCTATGGCTGGGTCCGGCAGCCGATCGGCCGTTTCACTCCCAGTGGCTCCGTTGGCACGGCTGGCGGGATTTCGCCACCGGAAATGCCGGGAATTGGGGCCCGCACTGCGGCAATCTGCCTTTCAAAGCATTCGGCATCGATTCTTTGTGGTTCGCTGACCCCGCCACTCAACCCAAGATCCGCGTACACGTCGAGATGTCGGAGACCGAGCGGATCGGATTCCCTCGCTGGTCCTCGATCCGCTACCAGGTTCCCGCTCGCGGTGCGTTGCCGCCTATCGAAATCCACCATCACCACGGAGCACCGGAAGGGCGCCAACGGATCGAACAGCATCTGGGCCGACGTCTGGACTGGGGCGACGCCGGCCAGCGCAAATGGAAGGAACACGGCGGCTGTTTGATCGTGGGCGCCGAAGGCATGTTGCAGTCCACGGAGCACAACTCTTCGTTCAGCCTGCTGCCCGAGGACAAGTTCCGTGACTTCCAGGGGCCGCCTCGAACCCTACCGCGATCCGGCAGCCACGAGCGAGAATTCACGGCCGCCTGCCAAGGCGGTCCTCGACCGATGTCGAATTTCGACTACGCCGGGCCGCTCGTGGAATTCCTGCTGTTGGCAAACGTCGCGACGCAATTCGGCGAAACCCTGGAATTCGATCCGCTGGCCTGCAGGATCACCAACCACGACGAAGCCAACGCGGCCCTGAGCCGTCCGTACCGAAACGGCTGGACCTTGTGAGCACCCGGCCGATCGTTTCTTGTTGATCGTGGTCGCCTTGCAAGGCGACCTTAATTGACAAGAAACTCCTGGCCGGGTGCTTACAGCGGACACGTCAATCCGCCCGGGTGTCGAAGATGGGCAGGATGGATTCCAACGCCTCCTCCGCTTCGGGACCCACGGCAGACAAAAAGAGTGTTGTACCACGCGCGGCGGCCAGCGACATCAGTTCCAGGATGCTCGTCGCATCCGCAACCTTGCCATCTCTGTAAATCATAACCTTCGCTTGATGTTTGCCAACGGTGCTCACGATCGCCAAGCATACCCGCATGTGGAGTCCACGTTTCCCGTTGACGACAACAGTTCGTCGCACGGCGTCCTGAACAACCTCGGCGTGATCGCAACCGACCGTATCTTCTGTACCGGGGCACTTCTGGTGGTACATACTCGTTCTCGTGCTCATGGCTAGGTTTTCTTGTTTCGTGGGGGACGAATCCGCCGGCGCCGATGCTTTCCAGCGAACGATGACCGCCCCCGTCGACATCATTCTTCCGATTCGTCCGCCGTGTCATTGCTCAGGATACTCTCGTCAAACGGCACAAGTGGCAACTTCCACAAGCGCCCTTTTGCCCATCCCACCCTCCTTCTCATCCGTTCGCTTTCAGTCCAACCTCGGCGGATTCTCAGGCAAGCTGTCCGGATCTCTTCACGGGTGGGTATCGCTACGTTGACGTTCTTTCGAAGAAGTTGTCCCACGGTTCCATCTCCTTGCTTCAAGACGAACGCTATCCCTCACAGGCTCCTTGACAATGCCGGGGTTTGTCAGGCGCTGCGTTTGTCGGCGCTGCAATTCCACACTCCAACGATTCGCCGATAGCGAAAAACCCTTGGCCCAACATCCGCCCGCACCAACCATTCCGTATCCGGCAGTGTAATCGCCGCCATCTGCCCCGATGTCGTCTCGCGACGGCTCTCCGACTTGCAAACGGCGCGCCAATCCGAGTTTCGCGATTCCCATGATGAACTTCCACGAACCCGCCCTCTTCCCTACAGAAAATCACGGTGCTCTTGGGACTTCGTCCTTATGGGGAAACCAGCTCTTGGCGATACGGAGAAATGGGAAATTGGTGAACGCCTGGCGAAATGCCCTTGATTCGGCGCGCCGCTCGCTTCTGGGCGCTACTCCTGCTCGTCCGGACGAGCATCGGCCAGGGCATTGTGGATCAATCGCAATTCAGCGCGGAAATGGCCCCCAAATCGGTCCGGTCAGATTTCGGACATCAGCCGCCTGATGACCCCTTGGACGGACCAGCCGGCCGCGCGCCGATGAAGACACCACTCGTTTGGTGATACATGATTCCACTATCCTGACTGTCAGACGTGGTGTTCCCCTTAGATAGGCGGCAGGCCGATACGAAACAAGGTTTTGCTCCCGCGTGAGGCCAACACCGAGCGAATGGCTCGTTCAAGTTCCGCGAAGTCGCTTCCCTTCTCAATGCAGGCGGCGGCGAAATTGCTGCGGGCATCGCGCATGCAGAGTTCAGCGTTGTTGGTATACAGAATAACCCGAATGCCAGGATCCATGGTGGCGATACGCTCGGCAGCTTCCAGTCCATTGAGTTGCGGCATCCAGATATCCAAGATCGCCAGGTCGGGCCGCTCCGACCCGACCGTATCAACCGCCTCCTTGCCATCCCGCGCAAGCAGCACCCGGTACCCCTCGTCTTCGAGTTCCTGTTTCACGAACTCGCGAATGCTTGCGGAGTCATCGGCAAAGAGAATCGTAGTCAAGTTTTACCCCATCACAATAAGTACACAGCACACCGGTTGAACCGGGCAACCGAGCATGATCCGGTCCCGAAGGCGAGGCAGTCTTGGCAGCGCCTTCGTGGCCAGACATGGCCTGCAACAGGTTCGTGGCACGAAAACCACAACATGTGGTCTCGCGATGGGTTTTTCGACGTGCAAACGGCGCGCCAATCCGAGTTTTTCGCTCGCCATGGTGAACCACCGCCACGCCTGCTGCAGCGGACCTCCAAATGCCGATCGCGGTTACGCGATCATGCCCCGGATTCGGCGCGCCGCTCACTTCTGGGCGCTATTCTTGCAGTGAATCCGCGTCGGCGACCAGATGATACTTCTGGAGTTTGTGATACAGCGTTTGCCGAGGCAAACCCAGCAGCCGCGCAGCATGAGTCTGGTTGCCCTGCGTCTGACGAAGAGCTTCGGCGATCAGGAGGACTTCGACCCTTTGAAGGAACCGCTCGTGTGCGGCATCGCCCGCAAAAGAGCGGAGATACCTTCGCACCATATCCCGGAGTTGCTCGTCGTCTGTGAGCCCCAGCCCAGAGGCGGCCCGTTGGTTGGCTTGAACCAACAGCGGCGAAAGGTCCGCGGCCTGAATGGGATGGCCCCCGGTCGCGATCATCACTCGATAGAGGCAATGTTCAAGCTCGCGCACGTTGCCAGGCCATGTGTGAACTCGTAAGACGTCCATCGCCTCGTGGGACAACACCGGTCTGTCCGTTTTCAACTCCCTGGCGAATCGGCTCACGAAGTACTCCACAAGGTGGGGTATGTCCTCTCGCCTTTCTCGGAGCGGCGGCAGGTGGATCGAGAACACCTTGAGGCGGTGAAAAAGGTCGTCCCGAAAACTGCCTTCGGCCATCGCCTTCTCGAAGTTGCGGTTGGTGGCGGCAAGCACGCGGACGTCGCTGCAAATCGTCTTGTTGCCGCCCAATCGCTGGAAGCTCTTGTCTTGGAGCACGCGGAGAACTTTGGCTTGAACTCCCAAAGGCATATCCCCGATCTCATCGAGGAATATCGTGCCTTGGTTTGCCTGCTGGAACTTGCCGACCCGCTCCCCAACCGCACCCGTAAATGCCCCGCGCTCGTGGCCAAACAGCTCGCTTTCCAAGAGCGTCTCGGGGATGGCCGCGCAATTGACGACGATCAGCAGCTTATCCGAACGCGAGCTGTGCTGGTAGATCGCGCGGGCAACCAGCTCCTTTCCGGTCCCGGACTCGCCTCGAATCAACACCGCGGCATCGGTATTTGCCACGCGCCCGATGGCCTTGTACACCTCCTGCATCGCGGGACTCTGTCCAACGATGGCGTCTCCTGTTTCGGTTGCCCTCGTCGTTCCGACCGCGACCTGGCCTCGCATTAACCTGACCCCCGCCAGGGCTCGCTCGATCGTTGCCAGTATCTGTTTGGGTTCAATGGGCTTCAAGTGGTAATCGAAGGCACCCAATTTGGCAGCCTCAATGGCCGTGCTCATGGTGCCATGCCCGGTAATCACCACGACAGGGAGCTTCGGGTACTCCTGCTCGATGCGTCGAAGCGCTTCCAAGCCGCTCATGCCCGGCAGTTGGATGTCAAGAATGACCAGATCCGCTGGTCTGTCGTGGAGTCGCTCCAGGGCTGCCTCTGCACGTGCCGCGGTCACCACCTCGTGCTCCAGACCGCGAAGAATCTCTTCAAAAGCGGCTAACATGGAGGGGTCATCGTCCACCACAAGGATCTCACTCATCGTGCGTTTCCCCTGCCACTCGAAGTCGAATCGCGAAAGAAGTACCATCTAGCGTGGATGATTCCAGTACAAGGTGCCCATGATGTGCCGCCAAAGTTGGAAGTTGGGGTCAGGTCTTGACATTTAACTTTTTGTTTACTCTACAGTCGGGTCTTGACATTCTGCTTTGTGGTGGGTCTCTCTGCCGAAAAAGTTAAATGTCAAGACCTGACCCCGGTATTGCTGGGACCACTGGTCGATGACCTCGCTTGCCCCGCCGGTAGCGCTTCGCTATTGTATCGTCGTCTGGGCTCAGCTCTGTCTGAAAAGGGGTCAGACCCTTTTTCAGACAAAGCCTGGCACGGTCCGTTGTCGATGGATCGACAGCCGGGGTGAACACGGATCGGAAAACACGCGGTATACTAAAAGAGCACCGTTGACGTTGCTCCGCCCAGGATCTGACGTGGCCGCCGTTTTCGTCATCGAACCTTGGGTTATCGTACCGGTCCGCCCTTAAAACTCGATCCATCCATGCAGCCACAACCACCCGATTTTACCGATAAATCGACGACCGCTACTCACCCTTTCCGACGAGCGTTGCTGCGCGGTCTGGGGATCGTGCTGCCGCCGTTGTTGACGGTCGTCGTCTTCATCTGGGCTTGGACCTTGATCGATCAATACGTACTTCGTCCTGTCGAGGGGGTCGCCTCCTGGGCTCTGATCCGTATGGAATGGGATGTTCGCCGCTCGCAACCCGACGAAGCAGTTATCGACGACTACCAGCTTTTGAGCACTCGAGAATGGATTCCTCGCCACGTTTACGAAAGAGTCACCGAGAATCCCGGCACCGAAAGACCGGTGACGGCCGGTCAGTACTACCGCCGGTACGTGCGGATTCAGTACCTCCAGCCTTGGGTCGTCATTCCCACTTTTCTGCTATTCTTCATTTCGCTGCTGTACCTGCTGGGTTGGCTGCTAGCGGCCGGGGTGGGACGCCTGATGTGGGCATCGTTCGAGCGTCTTATCGATCGGCTGCCCCTGATCCGCAACGTGTATTCGTCGGTCAAACAGGTGACCGATTTTGTATTCAGCGAACAGACCATCGAATTTAACCGGGTTGTGGCAGTCGAGTACCCCCGAAAGGGTATATGGTCGATTGGTTTCGTGACGGGCGAGAGCTTGTTGGATATCCGATCGGCGGTGAACGAACCGGTGGTCAGCCTGTTGATGCCGACATCCCCGTTGCCGATGACGGGTTTCACGATTACGGTACTGAAGAGCGAGACGATCGATTTGGACATGACCGTCGATCAAGCCGTCCAGTTCATGGTCAGTTGTGGTGTGGTCGTTCCGCCGCGGCAGCTTCAACGCTCCGAACGTCCTTCCCGTTTGTCGGCAGAATTGTTTTCCACTGCCAAGCTGCCCGGGGCCTCATCATCAGGCGATGACTCGTCTTCGTCCGACGTCAAAGATTCGGCAACAAGTTCGTCGCCATCGGCTTCCAACCACAAACCGTCGAAATCCTGAGGACCGGACAATGAATGAGCGTCGTATTTCGCGCAAGGGGGTCGGGAGTCGTTTTTGTAGAAAGCGGGTTCCATGTGGTGATCACCATGCCATCCGTTGATGCTTCCTCCAGTACGAGGTCTTCGAACCGGTCGCCGTTGCGTCTGGGCACGCGAGGCAGCGCGTTGGCTCGCTGGCAAGCGCAATGGGTTGCCGCTCAGCTCCAGCGGCTTGGCACGGATGTCCAGCTCGTCATCATCTCGACACAAGGCGATGTCAGCTCCCAACCGTTGGATCAGATCGGGGGGCAGGGCGTCTTTACCAAGGAGATTCAACGTGCGCTGCTGGATGTTCGTATCGACGTGGCGGTTCACAGTTTGAAGGATCTTCCGACCGAGCCTGTTGACGGCTTGACTCTGGCTGCGATCCCCCAGCGGGACAGCAATCATGATGTGCTGATATGCCGCCAAGCTGCCGATATCGACGGGTTACCAGCGGGCAGCCGCGTGGGCACGGGCAGCAATCGGCGCCGCGCTCAATTGTTGTTCCACCGTCACGACCTGGTCGTTCGCGGCATTCGCGGCAACGTGGAGACCAGGCTACGCAAGTTGGACGAGGGCCAATTCGATGCCTTGATTCTGGCCGAGGCTGGACTTCGTCGTTTGGGACTTCAACAGCACGCGACATGGGTCATTCCACGATCGTGGATGCTGCCCGCTGTGGGGCAAGGCGCGTTGGGGATCGAAATCCGTAACGACGACCGGCAAACCGATCAGGCAGTGGCGCCGTTGAACCACTTGGAAACCAGTGCGGCCGTTCGGGCGGAACGCAGCATGTTGCGGGCGCTACGCGCCGGTTGTCTGGCGCCGGTAGGGGTTTGGGCCAGGGTCGAACACGATTCGATTCGATTGGATGGCATCGTGCTCAGCCTGGATGGAACCTGCCGTTTGGCCGTCTCGGTGGCAGGCCCTCTGTCCGAACCCGTCGCTCTGGGCGTCCTGGCAGCGGAGCGTCTGGCGGCCCAAGGCGCTGCGGATCTGATTCGGCAAAGCCGGGACGACCACGACTTATCGTAACGGTTTTCCTGTTGATTCGGGCGATTCCGGCCGATCATACCTTCAGGGACGGGGTCCAATCGGCCCGCGTCTGCTTGGGCCTCGCCCATGTTTTCGAACGATTGAAGGGGAAGGACGGAATCATGATGATCGATTCATCCCGTTTCGGGCAAGTTGTGATCGAACCCGAGGATGTGCTTTTGTTCTCTCGTGGGCTGTTCGCCTTCGAGAATCATCGTCATTGGGTTCTCTTGGCCGATGGCGACGAGCGCTCGGTGGCTTGGTTGCAAAGCATCCAGGATCCCGAGGTCGCTTTGCCCTTGGTCAGTCCTCGATTGTTCATCCCCGATTACCGCGTCAGCGTCAGCCGCAACCAACTGACACCATTGGAGTTGGCGGCCTTGGATCAAGCGTTTGTCCTGAACGTGTTGAATCGAAGTCAAGGACACTTGACCATCAATCTGAAGGCTCCGGTAATCATCAATCTGGACCGTCGCATCGGTCGCCAGGTAGTGACCAATGACGAACAGCCTTTACAAATGGTATTACCGACAGCCGCGGTACCTTTGCGAAAGAGCGCGTAATGATCCCTGGCGGTCCACAAAAAGGAGCAGTTTGCAGTCGATCGGTCATCTTCGGCTTTGACGTACCCGATACTTGCAAGGGATCGGGCGCACGGTACCCGGTCGACCTGTGGTGCTAGGGAACAGCAGCCGTGGTGTGGTTGGGAAGCCAATACCCGATCTAGGGTTGGATTAGGCGTTTACGGGAAGGAGCCAACGATGTTGGTTTTGTCGAGACATCGCGACGAGAGCATCATGATCGGCGACGACGTCGTGGTAACGATTGTCGACATACGCGGTGACAAGGTTCGCTTGGGCATCAACGCCCCTCAAGATATCCCTGTCCATCGGCGAGAAGTCTATGAGGCCATCAAGCGGGAAAACGAAAGCGCCGCCAGGATGTTGCCTCCGGACGTTCGCACCGTGAGCGTCCCGAATTCTGCCACGACCTGAGGCTTACGCGGCGTTTCGCGATTGCCGTGGCCCGGGCGGAGGATCGCCGTCTTCTTCATCGGACCAATCCGTTTCGCTGTGAGCGAAACGATCCTTAGCGTCCTGATGTTCGTCTGCTGGCTGCTCGTATCCGTCCCGGTAGCCGTAACCATAGCCGTAGCCGTAGCCGCCGTAGCCAAAGTATCCGCCGCCGCTTTCATGACGGATTCGATTGGCCACGATGCCGATCAATCCCACGCCCATGGAAGACAGGCCCGCGATCCCTCGCAGGACCAGGCGCCGATGGTTCCTCTCCGGTTGGATCACGACGATCAATCCTTCGGTCAATCGTCCGATGATCGCAGCGTCCGCCGCTGCCAGGATCGGCGGGCAATCGATCAGCACCTGGTCGTAGTGCGTCTCGGCCCACGCCAGCACGTCGGCCAGTCGCGGTCCGCTGAGCAGTTCGGCCGGATTAGAAGGCTTGGGACCGCAGGGCATCACGTCCAGATGATCGATGCCGCTGGGCAGCACGCGCGGTCGACACATCTCGTCGATCGGCGAATCGCTACGCAAGATATCCGATAACCCGCCGTGGGCTCGCATCTCGAACAACTTCGTCAGGCCAGGGCGGCGCAGATCGGCATCGATCACCAGGGTGCGTTTTCCCGAATGCGCGTAAGAAACCGCCAGATTCGCCAACACGGTCGTCTTCCCATCACTGGGTTCCGTACTGCTGATCGCGATGCGTTCCAGATCGCTGCCGGAAAACGCCAGCGTGGTTCGCAACGTGCGGAACGCCTCGCTCTCGACCGATTCCGGCGAGACATTGACCTGGATGGCTTGCAATCCGGCGGTAGCGGGCGTGACCAGCTCGCGGATCATGGCCAGCACCGGCGCGCCCAATTGGTGCTGAAGCTCTTCCGGACTCCGGAATCGGTCGTCCAGCACGTCGATCACGTAGACCAGAGCGAGTCCCACTCCCATTCCGCCGACCAGACACATCATCGCCACCAAGGGCAGCTTGGGCGAGACCGGCCGATCCGACGCCTTCGGCTCGCTGACGACGGCGACTCGTACGTCCGAGCGACCTTGACCGATGTCGATGTTGGCGATCCGGTTCAGCAGCGTATCGTGCAGATTGCGCATGCGCGCCAGATCGTGCTCGATCATTCTCATTTCGGCCGTCCGGTCATTCAGCATGACCGCTTCCGATTCCGCTTGATCGTATTGCAGGTTCAACCGCTCTTCATGTTCGCGGAGATTCGCGAGTTGTTCTTCGACCCTGGCCAGCAGCATGGGGCCCAAACGACCGTCACTCAGTCCGGCCATTCGCTGGTTGACGATCTCCTGGTAGTTCATCAGGTACTGGCGTCCGCCCTGAATCTGCTGGATCAATTCGACCACCTTCGGATGCGCCTGGCCGTAATGCTGTTGCAGCGATTCCAAGCGGGTCTGGTCTTCCATCAAGCGTCGTTCGATCTGCGCCCGCGTCTCCATGTCCTTGGAATTCAGTCCCATGATGCTCATCATCAATTCGCGACCGATCAGCGGTTCGATCGCGGTCAGATGCTGGCGCAGATCGCTGCCGTCCCGGATCGCGCCGCGGATCGCTGACAGCGAGGCTTCGAGCTGCAAGCGATCCTGTTGGACCTTGACCAGCGTCTCGTTCAGCCGGATGACGCGTTGGACGGCCGGGTGTACGACGTTTTGGTTGCCCGACAGTCCCAGATCTCGCAGACGTCGTTGGACGTCCAGCAGCTCTTCTTGTTTGGCGCTCAATCGGCCTTCGATTTCGATTCGTTCCCGATCCAGGATTTGGACGATCTCCGTCGAAACGTCTTTGTGGCTGCGTTCCATGAACTCCAGATACGACTGGACGACCGCCTGGACCACGGCTTCGGCGGCGGCTGGCGACCGGGATCTGTATGTGATTTCGATCACGTTGGTGCGGCGTATGGCTTGGGCCGACAGGTTGCCGCGCAGAATGTTCGCCCACCGATGACGCGGCGAGGATGCCAGGTCGATCCGGTTTTCGGAAGGGCCTTGCAGCAGGGTCTCGATCGCGCCCTCCAGAACTTCCTGCGTCGTGAACAGCCGTTCGTAGGTCGGTATCAACGCCTGGCGACTGGACTCGGACGTCATCGCCGGGGAAAGGATGTCCGGGCCGGTCGACAGGATCAGGAGCTGAGCGGTCGCCTGGTAGATGGGCGTGGCGGTCGTGTAATACAGTCCGCCCAGCAGTCCGGCCACCACCAGCGCCGTCACCACGTAGATCTTGCGATGGTAAACGACCTGCAGGAAGCGGATCAGGGCGTGAATCGAATCGGCCGAGGACGGCAACATCGATTCATCTGCCGAGCTATGCTGTTCTTGCTGCATCATCAGATGGTCTTCGACAGTCTAAATGCCTGGGATTGCGGAAGTGAAACCGAAGCGGACGAAATTCTGGATGGTCCCGACCGTAAAGGTCAACGGCGTCTCTTCGACGCTGACGACATCGCCGGCGGCCAGCATCAGATTCGCGTTGCCGCCGCGTTTGGCCGAGCGGATCGAGCATTGGATGACGATCGGTTCCTCCATATCATCCAAGTGTCGGATCACCGTCACTTTGTCTGCCAGTTCCAGCGTGAGGCCCCCGGCCAGCGCGATCGCGTCCAGCAATCGCACTTGTCGCTCGGGAGGAATCTCGAACTGATTCGGTCTGCGGACCAGTCCGATCACCTGGATGGTCGTCGGCTCTTTCTCGCGGACCATGACGATCGAACCGTCCGCGATGCGATATTCGGGAGTCATGCCAGCACTGGCGGCGATCAGATCGACGCGTACCGCGTCGTGCTCCGTCAACGTGGTTCGCTGGCCGTTGTACGACGCCAGCATCATCTCCGGATCCTGCATGTTGCGGATTTCGACGATCGCCGAGGCGTTTTCGCTCAAGCCGCCCGCCGCGATCAACGCGGTCAACAGATCTCCGTGCGACGCCGGCACCTCGTAGGTGCCCGGTTTGGCCACTGCACCGACCACGGTGACCCGGATCTTTCGGGGCTGCTTTAACAAGACGGACACATTGGGATCACGGTAGACTTGACGTGAGACGCTCTCGTGGCGAATCGCTTTCTCTGCGTCGGTCAATAGCATTCCAGCGACTCGGATCGGTCCGACCAGCGGGATGTTGACCTCGCCCGTTTCGCTGACTCGCAATGCCCAACTGGGCGGCGACCGGTCCTCGATCCCGGTGGCGATCGACACTTCCAAGACGTCTCCTATGTGAATTTGTTCGCTGGAGGGCGAGGACTTCGCCAGACGGCTCAAGTCGACCTTGTGCAATCCTTCGACTCGACCCATCAGCATGTCGGGCGGTAAATCGGACGGGCGGTAGACGTTGGAGGCGCAACCCGTCACCACCAGGACAATAGCGGTCATCAGGAGGTGAGGCGCCCGGTAGAAGTGTGGCATTGTTTGAAAAGACCCCTGATAGTTTCCGATTCGATCTCGAACAGCATCCGCTGGCTGATCGCCCTTCAACTGCTCGGCGGCTGATCCTTGCGTGATTGATGCACCGCGACGGGAATGGCGATCGCGGCCGCCACGAACAACCCGATGAACAAGGGATTATGAAAGATTTCGCGAGCCGGCCGTTGACCTCGCACCAGCGGCGGAGCGTCCAGCAAGACCAGCTTGTTCTTGGCTACCGGCGGAGCGGCGGTAGCGGACCAAACGCGGCAGACCACCACCGACGATTTCCATTGGATCTGATAGACGCCCGTGGAAACCGACGCAAAACGGAAACGCCCGTTCGAGTCGCTCACGGCTTGGGTGATGGTCTCGTTTTCGCGGATCAGCTCCAACGTCTCCTCGATGACCGGCCGACCTTCCAGATCGATCAGCCTGCCGTGCATCGTTCCCTCGAAATCCGTTCGCAAATCATGGATGATCGGCTGTTTCTCCGGTTGCAGGGCTCGTTCGTCGGCTGTCGCTCGCATCGTGGGCATCAACCAGGCGACAACGGCCAACCAGGCCGGCCACGTCGTTCTGCGTTGCCAGAATCTGCTCATGAGATGTCATCCTGCCGCTGAAAAGCGGCGCACCCATCGGTGCACCATGAATCGGATGTTCCTCGGATCGCGGGAACCGTAGCAAGCTGCCGCTCGGAATCCCCCAAACCGGTCCAAACGCGGTGGGATCATAGCGAAATATGAGTGCGGGAAAAAGATCGAATTCACCCGAAGGGCGATGGTTTTGCGGAAGAATTCCTTGAGAAGCTGTAGGGGTTCTGCCGATTTTTTCAGATGTAGCGAAAGAACCGCCCACAGCGTGCGCCGCCAATGCTAGCACCTGACCGAGCGGAGACTGGCCGGGGGCGCGGCCAAGCGTTGCGGAATGAAAGACGTTGCAAACCAAGAGCTGAGGAATCTCGCACGATGTCCAGGACTACGATGAAGAAGACCTTCGGCTGGCAGTTGAGCCTGCTGCTTGTCGTATCGCTCTGCCCGATCGGCCCGATCGCGGCAGTGGTCGCACAAGAAGACCAAAACCTGCCCCCCGGGTACCAGACTTTTGCCCTTCGACACGTCCGAGCGATCGAGGTCGCTCCGCAACTGCAAAAACTCTTGAACGACTTGGGAACCAATCAAAAGGTGCTGGTCGACGGTTCCAGCAACGCTCTGCTGGTCGGCGGTCGCGAAGCGTCGACCGGCTTGACCCAGCAATTGGTGCAAGCTCTGGATCGGCCAGCATCCGCCGCGCCCGAAACCGCGCCGACACCGGAGTTGGGACCTCGCGTCGCGGTCGACCCGTCCGGAAAGCCCAAACTGGAAACACCCAGACCGCCAGCAGAACCAGCACCGCAAGCGGCGCATTCCTTGCGACACGTGTCCTGGCAAGAACTGGAGGACTCGCTGGCGCGCTTTTGGGGAAGCCGGCTATTGCGAGGCGTGTCGCGGGACGGCGAGGTCGCGACGATCCATGCCCAGCACGCCGATGGCACCCAGCCGGTGATGGTGATCGATCGCCGCACCGATTCCGTTCGCTTCCTGGGCTCGTCGGCCAACGCCAAAAACTGGGCGCAGATCGTGCGAATGTTGGACCAGCCTGCCACCGGCGATTCCCAACAAACTCAGATGGTGCCCGTCGAACATGCCGATCCTCAACAGATCCGCCAGACCGTCACCATGATGCAGCAACTGGCCAACGAGGAAGAACCGGGCGACGTGGAACAGGTCAGCATGCTGTTCCAGCCTCAAGACCAACCGGCTCAGCCTCCGGCCGCCCAACCACCGGCAGACCAACCGCCGACGCCCCCGGCCGACGCACCGACCGCTGACGACATCGATGTCGGCGGCGTTCTGGGACCGGTGCAGATCGAGTTCGTCGAGGGGTTGGACGTCATCGTCCTGCGGGGAAATCGCCGTGACGTCGAACGGTTGCAACGTATCATCCAGGATATCGAACGCTTGAGCCAGGAAACGTTGCCGCTGATCGAAATCCATCGCTTGCGCTTCGTCGGCAGCCAGGTCATGGCCCAATTGGTCACGGAAATCTACAACGAAATCCTCTCGCCCCGCCAGGGCGTCGTGACCATCCGCCCCCTGGTCAAGCCGAATTCACTGCTGCTGATCGGACGAACCGACAGCGTCAAATTGGTCAAGGATCTGGTTGTGAAACTGGATCAGCCGGTGTCAGCGGAATCGCAGTTCGAAGTGTTTCAACTCGAGCACATCTCCGTATTGGACGCTCAAGAGACGATCGAAGCCTTTTTCGTCGATCGATTCACCCAGATTCAAGTGGGCCAGGCTCAAACCCTGCGTCCCGGGTTGGGCACCCGAGTGAATGTGGTGGCGGACTACCGCAGCAATCAACTGATCGTCCAGGCCAGCGCTCGCGATATGGACGAGGTGCGTCAACTGATCGCCCGCATCGACGTCGAGTCTTCGGGTGCGACCAATGAACTGAAGATCTTTCGATTGAAGAACACCTTGGCCTCGGATGTCGCGCCCGTATTGCAGGATGCGCTCAACTGGCAATTGATCGGAAACCGAGCCCCGCTGGGCGCCACCGCCACCGGGGTGATCGGTGTCGGTATCGGCCAGGCCGAGGAACGTTCGCGTCTGCGATCGGCCGTTCTGACCTTCATGGCCGTCGATTCCGAAGGCGGCCAATTGCTGGAATCGGGGCTGCTGAGCGACGTGCGCGTGACGGCCGACGTGGCCGGCAACGCGCTGCTCGTGACCGGCCCGTCCAAGAGCATGGGACTGATCGCCGCGTTGATCCGCGAATTGGACACCCTGCCCGCCGCTCGAGCCCAGATCAAGGTGTTCGAGATCATCAATGGCGACGCGACCGCGCTGGCAACCACGCTGCAACAGTTGCTGGGCCAGACCGCCCAGGTCGGCCAACAGTTCGGCGTCGGTACGGCCTTGCCGTTCTTGACACCCGGCTTGCAAGCAGCGGTGACCGGTGAGGGTACTTTGCTGCCCGTGCGCTTCGGGGTGGACCAGCGGAGCAACAGCATCATCGCGACGGGCTCGGAAAGCGATCTGGGAGTGGTGGAAGCGATTCTGCTGCGGTTGGACGAACACAGCATGCGCGATCAGCAGACGGTGGTCTACTGGTTGGCCAACGCGCCCGCCACCGACGTCGCCACCGCCGTGAATAACTGGCTGAGCCAGCGGACTCAGTTGTTCCAGCAGCAAGTCCAGATCTCGCCCGAAAGCCCCACGATCCGCATCAATCGCGAGATTATCGTCGTGGCCGAAACCATCAGCAATTCGATCATCATCAGCGCGGCTCCCGAGTTGATCGAAGAAATCAAACGCGTCGTCGAATCGCTGGACCGGCGACCGCCCCTGGTCAAAATCGACGTGCTGATCGCTGAAGTCGCCCTGACCGATTTCTTCGAGTTCGGAGCGGAATACGGGATTCAGGACGGGTTGCTGTTCGATCGTCAGACAGCGGCGGGCGACCCCGTTGGGTATAACTTCAACAACCAGCCTTTAGGAGCCACCGGACCAGCGGGCAGCAACGTGCTGGGCCAGGGGCTCAGCTCACTCGGTTTGGGACGGGTCAGCTCGGAGCGGGGCTACGGCGGCCTGGTGCTTTCGGCCAGCAGTAATTCGGTGTCCGTGCTGATCCGCGCGTTGCAGGAACAGGGCCGCCTGCAGATCCTCAGCCGGCCGACCATCACCACGTTGGACAGCCAACCGGCATCGATCAACGTAGGTGCCCGCGTTTCTCGTCTGGCAGGAACATCGATCGGAGTGAACGTGTCCCAGCAGGATGTGATCGATGTCGATACGGGCATCATCCTGGGCGTGACGCCGCGCGTGACACCCGAGGGATTCATCGTGATGGAGATCGACGCGACCAAATCAGCGCTCAGCGAAACCGAGGGGGTCAATCTACCGGCGGGTGATGGGGCGACCTTCTTTCAACCCAATATCGACGAGATCGTCGCCAGCACCACCGTCAGTGCTCGAGACGGCCAAACCGTCGTCTTCGCGGGTTTGATCGAAACGACCAAAGCGGATGTCCGCAGAGGAATCCCCTGGTTGTCCGATCTGCCCGTCGTCGGCCCCATGTTCGCCTTCCGGACCAAGACCGAACGACGCAGCGAATTGATGATCATCCTGACGCCTAAGGTGATCTATTCCAATGACGAGCAGGAGATCGATTGGATCAAGTATACAGAGACCGAACGGATGAGCTGGTGCTTGGCCGACGTGGCGAAGATGTTCGATATCACCGGCATGACGGCTCGACCCGGCTCGTGGTGCGGTTGTCCCGACATGTGCGTCTGCCCCGACGTGATGACAATCTATCCACATCTGCAACCGACGGGAATGCCGACACCCATGGGACACTACCCGGAATCGTCGGAGACCATCGAGTTTCCACCGACACCCAGTCTGGCGCCACCCGTGGACGCGGGGGCCCAGCTCGCCCCAACATCGATGGTCGCACCAGCGACCTATTCACCGCCGGATTCCAGCTACTACCAGGCGATGTTGCCACACCCCGGGAACTACCAAGCGACGAGATCCGGTATCGGCCAACCGCCGCAGCAGCCGCGTCCACCACAACAGCACCAACCGCAGTATCCTGCACCCGCCGGACCGGCGGCTGCCGTCTACATGCCCGCCGCGCATCCGCAACAAGCGACAGATGGCTACCACCACGCCGCTGCCAGCTATTCCCGTCCGACCCCGTTGCCGCCGACGCACGACGCGCCGCACCCCGGTGGCCCGCACCATGTTCGGCAGGATTAGAGTTTGCGGGCATAAGACATTCGATGAAAAAGCAGTTTACGGATGCATGAGTTGGGTCCTAATCGTACTCGTACTGGTATTCGATTGCGGGAAGCCGATTACGAGTACGAGCACGAATACGAAGGCTGCCTGGGTTGCGGGCGTCAGCCCGTGTTAGAGGAGAATGCGTAGCAATGAGTCGCTGTTTCCTTGCGGTTTTGACCGTCATCCTGCTGGCAGGTTGTCAGACGATCGGGCTGAAGACGCCGTCCGCGCTGAGCGACAAGATTCCGCCGCTGACGGAAAAATCCCGGGCTCGAGCGGCCCGCGATGCCACGCCCGTTCGCATCGTGGCGATCTGGTCCGACGCGGTGTATTCCCAAGCGGGCAACGTACCCGTTCGAGGCTTCGGGGGACGCTTGTACTTTTATAACGAACGCCACGAGGCGGTACCCGTCGACGGCCAGTTGATCGTCTACGGATTCGACGATTCGAATCCGGAAAACCCCAACAGAACCCCCAGTCGAAAATTCGTCTTTACCGACGAACAATTGGCCACCCGTCACTCGGTGACCGATCTGGGCGACTCGTACAGCGTCTGGCTGCCTTGGGATGAAGTGACGGGCTACGAGACGAAGGTCTCGTTACTGCCCGTGTTCGCGTCCAACCAGGGCCAAACCGTGGTCGGTCCGCAAGCGATCAACGTGCTGCCTGGAAAGACCCGGCCGGGTGCAAAAAGACAACGTCATGGCGAAGGGTTTTCCAGCGGTGGATTTCCGGGAAGCCCCGCCGTTCGCAATGTGTCCTACGAATCCCAATTCGGACCAGGGGGATGGAAGATCGCCAGCCCTCCAAGGAAACCTCAAGCCGACGAGACGAAACGCATGAGGACAACCACCATCCCGTTGCCGCCCACCATGACGCAACGGATGCTACACGAGGCCGAATCACCTCATCCGCCGAAAACATCGCGAACCGAGGCTCTCGCCCCTTCCCCGACAGATCATCCGGAAGGCCTCCAGCCGATGAACCCCCTGCCGACTACGGTTGAGCCTCTGGATCGCTCGAATCCACCAACGTCAACTCGTTTCGTACGTCCGAGATCCCAGGCTCCAAGAGCAACATCCGCGCTACCAAATCGCGGTCCTGCGCCGACGCAACCTGCCCCTGCAGCACTGCCGTCTGCCCCTCCATCTGGAGGTTGACGGTTCCCATTTCCTGGATTCTCGGGATACGGGCGATTCGATTCTGGACCCGGCTGCTGACGGCGGCCGGGGCGGGAGCAACCGGCGGCTGAAAGCCCAATTCGACGGACGTTCTCAGATTTTCACGCGTGCGGGCCCCGCGAACGTTCATGTTCCCACCAAACATTCGCCCTAACTGCCCCATTTGGCCAAAATTACCAAATTGGTTGACGCCGCGCGCGTCGAACCTACCCATGTTGAATCCCGGTTGAGTTCGCTGAAAACCCTGCATCTGATTCGTTTGGCCCGGCTGGCCGGTCTGGTCCCGAAGCGCGCCCACTCCGACGCCAGCCCCCCCGACGATTTGACCAGGATCACGATTATCCCGCAGAAACCTAGCATCGTCGGGGATCATACCTAGACCTTCTTGTTGGCCGCCAGTCTGTTGAGGGGACGCCTGCTGAGCAGTCGCTTGTGGATTGGCGGTTGTCCGTCGCGCTTGTGCATGAACTGAGATGTTCGCGCTCAGCAAACTGGCGACAGCCACCGTGGACAGGAGTAGAATAGGACGCATGGCGATCTCCTTGATTAACATCGGATGCACCGACCTAACATCATTTAAGAATCCAACCCTTCAGCCTAGCGTAAGTTTCGGCGAAACAATGTCAGTGTCTGCCCTCGTTGGGTGGGATGCGACACAGTGGGTCCCGCGCGCTGAGCGGGATCGGGCAACGACCAACCACAGGGAACACGCTTTTCCCGAAAACGACTGCCCACCCCTTGCGAGAACATCTCTTGCACCATCGACCGACGAAAACAGTCATCTGCACGATCGTGGGGCACTTTGGCAGCCACGATCATACCGCTAGCATCATTTTACGCACGATGCGGAGGGTTTTCCAATCGACTCCGCAAACTTTGCCGCTTGTTTCCTGGTACTGTTGATTGTAGCAGATGTCGCATTCCGTGTGCAAACGCATCCACACCCGCCCGAACCCTGCTGGAGCAGTTCCATGAAGATCGTTTCTTTCGCTACGCTGGTCCCCCATTGGCTGGCCGCCGTCTTGAGCATCCTGCTGATTTCTCAGGCGGCCGTGGCGCAACGGCCTGCCGCCTACCGATTGCTGCCTGAAGATACGCTGCTGTATCTGCGAGTGGCGGATATGCCCGATTTGATCGAACGGTTTCAGGAAACGTCGGCGGGCCGTATCAGTCAGGACGAACAAGTCCGACCGCTGATCGATCATTTGTGGACATCACTGGTCGAGGCTTCCGCCGGTTTGGAAGACGCATTGGGGGTTCCGCTGGAGGATCTGCTGTCGATCCCCCAAGGCGAGACATGCTTGGCGCTGGTGGCCCCCGAGAGGGGTTTTCCTGCGGTGGTGCTGCTGATTGATGCTGGCGACCGGATGGCGGCGCTTGACACCGTCTTGGAACAGGCAGAGTTCGGCATGTTTCAACAGGGCGCCTATCGGACGATCCGGGATCTGGACGGCACGGAATTGGTCGTCAACGAACTGCCGGGCGGACAGCGTCGCGAGATGGCTTACGTCCAACGGGACGGTACGTTGATCCTCGGTTCCAATTCACTAGTGATCGAATCGATGGTCGATGCGTGGAATGGCAGGGCCTCTTCTCGATTGTCTCAGAATGCGAACTTTACCGCGATCATGAAACGTTGTGCGGGCGACGAAGACGAACAGCCGCAGATCACCTTTTTCATCGATCCGCTGGAGATGACCAAGCGAATCGCTCGAGGAAGTCTGGCGGGCCAAGCGGTCATCGCGCTGTTGCCCGCACTCGGGCTGGACGGGGTGCGTGGACTGGGGGGCAGCGTGGCGTTGGCCACCGAACAATACGACAACGTAACGCAAGTCCATCTGATGCTGGATAGCCCGCGAAAAGGGGTGGTCGAAATCCTGGCGATGCGAGGCGGCGACCTGACTCCCGAACCGTGGGTACCGGCAGACGCCGTATCGTACACCAGCTTGAACTGGGACTTCGAAACCAGCTACAACGCGCTGCGGATGCTGTTCGATGCGATCCGAGGCGACGGGGCTTTGGACCGCGAGGTCGATCGACGCTTGTCGACTCCGCTGGGAATTCCGTTCGAACAGGATTTTCTGCAAGCCCTGGACGGACGAGTGACCATCGTCTCGTGGATGGTTCGCCCGGCTCGATTGAACAGCCGAGCCAACTTGTTGGGGCTGAAGCTGAAGGACCCGAAGGCCTTCCGACAAACGTGGCTGAAGTTGGTCGATCAGTTTTCCAATCAACTGGAAAGACAGGCTTTGGGCGGAAACGAGTACTGGACCATTCGAGTCCCACGCCCGGCGGAAGGTCGCCCCGATCAGCCGATGCTGCGCGAACCCGATCCGGCGATCGCGATCCTGGATGACTACCTGCTGTTGTCCGACAGCAGCGAGCTGTTGAAGCATGCGATCGTCACCCGCGGTCGCGTATCAGGATCCTTGGCAACCGAGTTGGATTACAAGTTGATCGCCAGCAGGATTCGCCGTCAAGCGGGAGGCGACAGTCCGGGCATGCTGGCCTTTGATCGCCCGGAAGAATCGCTGCGTTTGCTGTACGAATTGGCCACGGGGGACACGACGCGACAACAGCTCCAATCGCGAGCCGACGATAATCCGTTCTTCGGAGCATTGGACGGCGCGTTGCAGGAAAACCCGCTGCCACCCTTCGCAGTCATCGCCCGGTACCTGGCGCCCGGCGGCAGCTTGATCACCAACGACGCCACCGGGTTCCATTACACCAGCTTTACGCTCCGCCGCCGTTGAGGTGCATGCCGGAAATGACGTGATTTCTGCCAATCGTCTTGCCAAGGGCCACGGATGGTGCCAAAATGCTTGATGAGTTTTAGGGGTTTCGAAAGCGAGGCGCATTGGCAGGTCAGCGGCGGGGCCTTTTCGCCGTAAGGGCAGCCAATCGATCCGTCTGGTGACGGTGCGACAAGCGGAGAAGATGATGAGCACGGAAACATCACTTGTGGAACAACCATCGCTGGCGATTCCACCGGAAGCGTATCCGGACGTCGAGCATTTGGTAACGGAGGACGATACACCGGTGGACAATATCTTCTCCGAAAAGCAGCAGCGACTGTTGACCGAGCCCCTGTACCATTGGCTCGATTCGGCTGACGAGAAACGCTCGTTCGTCGCTCTAGCCAACGTCGGATTGTTCTACGCAGTTGGCCAACCGCCCTACGTGCCTGACATGATGCTGAGCTTGGAGGTGGAACTGCCTGCGGATGTGTGGCCGAAGAAGCATCGCTCGTATTTTGTCTGGCAGTACGGCAAGCCGCCGGACGTGGTGATCGAAGTCGTCTCGAACGATGAGGGCGGCGAGGACGATGCGAAACTGGCCGGTTATGCACGGATCGGCATCCGCTACTACGTGATTTACGATCCGCAACGGATTCTCAGCGATCAGGCCATCCGCGCATTCGGCTTGCAAGCGACGGGATACCAAGCGTTGCCCCAGCCGACTCGATTGGCCGGCATCGGGCTGGGTTTGGAACTGTGGGAAGGCCAATACGAGGACCACCATGACACGTGGCTCCGCTGGACCGATGAACACGGGCGACCGATCCCCACGGGCGCGGAATGCATCAAGCATCAAAGGCAGCGGGCCGAGGCGGAGAGGCAGCGGGCCGAACGTCTGGCCGAGCAGTTGCGCCGCTTAGGCGTCCAACCGGATGATTGAGTGTCGGCGGATCGTGCGAGCCCAGTTGTTCCGGAGACAGCGCCATGGAGACAAACGCGATGGGGCTAGGTGCTTACCGAGGCGACGTTGGAGAATCTCGCGGATCTTGGGGATGCACAGCAGGGAAGGATCGACCCAAAGAACGTCCGTCGCGTCACGGTCACCGACGCGCTGGTCGACACCGGCGCGACGATGCTGTCCCTGCCTCGAAACGTGATGAGACGAAAGACGAAAGGACCGACGAAAGGACGAAAGGACAGGCATTTTTTGATTGGCTCGAAGTGGCGGTGTTTAGAAACTGCTTGCCTGGAATGTCTGTCGGCAGCGACGGATTGGCGCGGAGCATGCGAAACGCAGGAGGCTTGGGGCGATGGTTCGCCAATGCGCATTCAGAATGGCGGCAACTCGATCGGTTTCGAGTAACGTGAGAGGTCGGAAAGAAAGACTCGATGATCGGAGTCAGGCGGGCCCGGCGGCTAGGTTGTCCAGGTGATGGACGCCGCGCTGCCGGGCGAGTTGTCGCAATCGCTCGCGATCCGCGCTGAAATGGCTGCCCAGCAACCGCGACTTGGCCAATAGCCGCTGGATCCGCTGGCCCCATACTTCGGCGCTGGTGCCCAAGCGGTCCAGGATCGAGGCCACCTCGCGGCTGATGCGCGCCTTGCCCTGGCGGCACAGCCGGCTGGTGTAGTCGATCAGCAGCAGATAACTGCCGAGCGAAAAGCCCTCCAGCAAACCCTCGCGCAACGAACCCTCCCGGCGCCGGTCCTCGATCGGGCACAGCCACAGATCTTCTTCCACCGTCCCGGCAGCCAGGCTGCCCGCGACGCTGCCACAGGCCGCCGCCTTTAATTCCTCGAGTTTCCCCCGGGCCGCGGCATGTTCCACCCGCTGATGCACCGATGTGTGTGGGCTTGTTTCCGGCGTCGCAGTCAAACCGGCCGCCACCGGGTTCAGGTCGATATACGCGCAAGTGGCCAGCAACGCCTCGTCGTCCAAGATTGCAATCGACTTGTAACGCGACTCCCAAAACGTGCC